>PMIZ01000005.1 GCA_003157225.1 Actinomycetota bacterium
TGCACGTCCCAGTCGACGATCAGCACTCGCTCGAGGCCTAGCTCCTCAACCGCGTATGCCGCGGCCACGGCGATGTTGTTGAAAAGGCAGAAACCCATTCCACGCGAGTATGTGGCGTGATGCCCCGGGGGCCGCACGAGCATGAACGCGAGATCCCCGCCTTCGAGAGCCTTGTCGACGGCCATGAGCCCCGAACCCGCCGCGAGGAGAGCCGCATCGTAGGAGTGAGGCGAGATGGCGGTGTCCCAATCAAGCCAGCCCCCGCCTCGCGCGGCGGTCTCTCGAACGAACGAGATGTAGTTGGGGTCATGGATCCGGGCTACGGCTTCAACGGACGCGGGCTCTGGAGTCACCCAATCGAGAGCGACATCGCATTGCTGCAAGGCCTGGCGAGCGACTACGAGACGGTTCTTGGATTCCGGGTGGTCTCCCGTCTCGTGCTCGAGAAAGAGCGGGTGAAAGTAGACGTTGATAGGGTCCATGCTGGCCTTCGCCTCAGTCTATGATCCGACGGGCGCCTGCGTAGGTGCTGCGCCACATGGTCTCAATGCGAACCGACGCCCCCGAGTATGGCGAGTTGATCATCTTCCCATCGCCCACGTAGATGCCCACATGGTAGGCCGGACTGCCGAAGAAGACGAGGTCACCCGGCGCGAGCTGGTCGCGGGGGACCGGGCTGCCCTGCTCCGATTGAAGGGCGGCATTCTGCGGTAGACTGGTTCCCAGCTGCCCGAACACATACATGACGAAGCCGGAACAATCAAAACCGTCAGGATCATCTCCCGCCCACACGTATGGCACTCCCAGGAACTGGATAGCCTCTTGCACTATCGCGTCCCCGGTACCGAGAAGGAGCAAATACGTGTACACATCCTGCGGAGTGCCGGCGCTCTTTCCCCGGGGGGTAGTTACCACGACGTCGGCGCTACCGGTACCGGCGGGAACCGAGGCTACGTCGATCTGGGTGTCGCTCACCACCGTGAAGTCTTGGGCCGCGAGGATCTTGTCCCCGAAGCTGACGGCGGTCGCGCCTTTGAAGCCACTGCCTATGATGGCTACCTTGTTGCCCCCCGCTTCTGGCCCCTCCACCGGCCCCAGAGCGCTCACCGCGGGAACCTTGGGCGCAATTGGGCCAAACGTGAGCGCCCTGGCTCTCAGGATAAGAGCAACCGCCTGGGCGCGCGTGAGACTGGCCCCCGGATCCAGCCATAGGTTTCCCTCCCGCGCGCTGCCTTGCACTATTGAGTGGTAGATAAGGTAGGCCGTGGCTGCGGCATCCGCGGGCTGGAGAACACACTCGTCGGCAAAATAGCCCAAAACCGACCTTCCTTCTGCCGCATACCACGCCGCTATGGATTGGTAGTCCCCCCGGCCACCTATGATGCTGCCGCAGGCTTTCAACTCCCGCTGAGCTAGCTCGGGTGCGAGCAGAGAGCCGGTGTCTTCACGGGTGATGGGAATAGCCGGATTAAACTCCTCCCCTGAAGCTGAGGTCACCAGTCCGGCTGCTACCGCTCCTTCCACCCAGGGATAGTAATAGTCGGCCGGGGAAAGATCTGCGAAGCTGGGGGTCAGGGGCGCGGCGGTCGGAAGGTCAAAGGCAGAGACCACCATCTTGACAAACTGCCCCCGCAGAACCGCCTGAGCGGGGTGAAAGCTGCCATCAGCAAAACCCTGAGCCACCGTCGCCACTTGGTCGGCGCTGAGACCGTAGACCTGCGCCCACTGCGTGTCGCTAATGTCAGTCCAACGGTCAGCCGCGTGCGCCGACCGAGAGCCTACGGCGACCATGAGCGCCGCCATCGCAAGGACGAGGACCAGCCGGCCAAGGCCTCGTTTATGCTTGCATGCTCCGGTCACGTGGCCTCTCTCTGGTGCAAGGGCTGCAGCGGTCTCAAGTCTGCCAATCGACCCCTCTAGAGTACTAGTCGGACGGAAGTCTTCCCCGCTTTAGGGGGCTAGGCCAGCGAGCGTAGACGAAGTGGCTTAGGCAAAGCGCGGCTCACGCGGACCTTCGCTCCTCGAACTGCCACAAGCACGATCGCAGAATCGTGATCTTCCTGCCTAGGCCGTCGATGCCACCAGGCACCGCCTCCACCGCCCCTCCGCAACCTGAAATAGCAGAGCCGGCAGTCCGGCTCCTCGCGGCACATCTTCTGAGTGTCGAGTCGCCGTCTGCACCCACGCATCTATCGTCTCGGGCCTCTCCGACAGGATCTCGGCCCAAGCTCTGGCCCCATGTCCAGTCTTGCCAGCTAACGCTCCGGTTCAGCGGCGCGCCGCGCAGCGGACCGTCCGCTGCAACCGGTTGTTGGCTACCTTGCTCATGTCATACCGGCTTGCTGCCCACGATCATCGCTTCCACGTCCGCCTTGGCCTTTTCCATCGCCGCCGTGGCATCCGTGTCCAGCCTGGAGATCTCGGCGCGCCGGGCCGCGACCCACTCGACAATCTGGCGTTGGATGGGCAGCGGCGGCAAAGGAATCGGCGCTGATCGAAGCTCGGTTGAGTTGATCGACCCCAGCCCGGAGGACGTCTTAGCGCTGCGGAAGAAGTGGTCCTTGCCGGCGTCCGTGTTGAACCACGTCATCGCGTAATCCGGCAGCAATCTCGTCTGGTCGGCCCGGACCTTAAGTATGTGGTTCTGGTGAACGCAATCGGCTATCTCTTCATGCCAAAGCGCACAGCGACCGAGTTCTGCCTTGCTGCCGTTGCCTTCGACGAACAGGATGTCACCCGGTTCGAGACGTAGGCTCGCCATCTCGGCATCCGGCACGTTGATGTACTTGATCTCCTGTAGGCAGAGTACACCCCGCTGGACGTTGGCCACACGCAAATATGGGCGGGGATGCTGGCCGGGCCGATTGGCGGGACATTTCTGGATTCCGTAGGAGACCGACGCCACGTCCCCAAGCATAGTCGCCCCGTACTTCCCGCCGCTGATGTCGATGGCGGTCGTGGCCAGCGCATTGTAGCTCACGCTCCAGCGCATAAGGTCGCGCCAGCGGACGGAAAAGCACTTGGGCAGCGTGCTTTGCGCGGGGGCTTTCAGGCCCAGGTCGGTCAGGAAGCCGGTCTCGATGTCGCGTTCGAGTTCGGCGATACGCTCGGTCGTCGCCGCCGCGTTGCTTCGCGCCGCTTCCCATGCCGCGACGATATTGCGCTGAACCGGAAGCGACGGGAGGGGGATCGACACCCCCTCCAAATCAGACGGTTGGACGCGCTTCCGGCCGCTCGCGCCGCTGATCATGCTATTGATCTTCCGCCGGAACGCATCCGTGCGAAAAACGAGCTTCACGAAAGCGGCATCGGCAAGACCCGCGTTCACTGTGTAGACGGGATACTCACTGCTGACGCAGACGCGGCCAATTTCGTCGGGGATGATCCCGATAGCTCCGTTGCGGACATCGATTTTGGAGTAGATCAGATCGCCGGGATCAGCGTGGAACAGTCGACCTCTGAACTCCGCGCCGGCGGCTGGCGAGCGGGGTTCCATCTCCCCGTCAAAATGCAGCGTCACGAGACGCGGCGGGTCGGACGCGCTAGAGATAGGCGCATTCACAATCTTGCGCGACAGGACTGTCGAGAGCGGATTGACGATCTCGTCAGGCCATCGCCAGTCCGTCTTCGCAAACGAGCTAACGCTCCATCTGTGCAGGTCGCGCCACCAGACGACGAACGCCTTGGGGGACATAGTGGCGACAGCAGTCATCCCTTATCCCTCGCGAGAGCGAACGTCTTGGGGGCCTTGCGGAACCGCCGGTAGAGCTCAAGGCAGGTCTCCTCGGACTTCAATCCGGCGGGCAAGTTGGCGCTCGGGTATAGTTCGTTGGCGTCCAGTTCGCCCGTGGCGGTGATGCCGACCTTCTCGGCTTCGTAGAGGAAGACGGGATAGTCGAAGCGCTCTTTGAGCAGGGCGCGGGCCTCGCGGATGTTGGTCTCGTTCATTCGCTTGCGGTAGTCTGCCAGTTCCCGTTGCGCGGCCTTGCGCTTCTCGGTGTCCCTTGCCGCCTTGGCGGCATCGATCTCGGCTTCCAGACGTTTGGTCTCGGCCGCGACGTCGGGCGCGTACTTGGCCTCGACCTCCGCCTTGGCCTGCTCGTGCTTGGCCGCGTAGTCGGCCGCCTCTTTCTCGGTGAAGCGATCGAGAAAGAGGAGCGAGGCCTTGACCGACGCGCCAGAGGAGTAGAACGTCTCCTGGGGCAGGCTGACCACGGCCAGGATTCGGGCGCGGTCCTCGCAGAACTCGCGCACGTGGGCCAGGGACGGGTTGTTGAAGACGCCCTCGGGCAGGACGATACCCAAGCGCCCACCCGGCTTGAGGAGCGCCAGACATCGTTCGATGAACAGGATTTCCGTCTTGATCTTGCCCAGCTTGCGCTTGCCGCCACGCGTGGGAAGCTCGAAGATGGACGCGATTGGCGCTCCGTTGTCGGCCGCGCGCCGTACACGAGCCTGAGCATCCCTATAGGCCTGGCCGTACCACTCGGCGTAGTGCCGGTATTCTTCGTCCGTGGTGCCTACGTCACCGGCGGTTATTCGGTCGGACGGTTCCACGTTGGCCCCGAACGGCGGATTAGTCACTATAATGTCAAATCGCCCTTCGAATATTCCGTTCACGTTGACAAAGCCATTGTGATGATGCACACCCCCGTGTCCATCGCCGTGCATAATCATGTTC
>PMIZ01000310.1 GCA_003157225.1 Actinomycetota bacterium
CTGCTACCGCTGCGGCACCACCATTGAGCCGCTGCTCTCGTTGCAGTGGTTCATGGACATGAAGAGACTGGCCGAGCCGGCCATCAAGGCCGTGGAAGACGGCCGCGTCCGCTTCGTGCCCGCCCGCTGGGGCGAAGTCTACCTGGAGTGGATGAAGGGCATCCGGCCCTGGTGCATCAGCCGTCAGCTGTGGTGGGGCCATCGCATTCCCGCGTACTTCTGCGACGAGTGCGATCACCTGATGGTGGCCGCGTCTCCGCCGGAAGTATGTGAGAAGTGCGACGGGGCGGTGCGGCAAGAGAACGACGTGCTCGACACCTGGTTCAGCTCCGCTCTCTGGCCATTCGCCACGTTGGGGTGGCCGGAGAGGACCCGGAAGTTGGAGACCTTCTATCCCACCACGGTCCTCTCCACGGCCCGGGACATCATCTATCTCTGGGTAGCCCGAATGATCATGATGGGCCTGGAGTTCATGGGTGATATCCCCTTCAGCGACGTGATCATCCATCCCACGGTCCTTGCCGCCGACGGCCGGCGCATGAGCAAGAGCCTGGGCACCGGGGTGGATCCGCTCGAGCTCATCGCAGACTACGGTGCCGACGCGACCCGCTTCGGCCTCGCCTACATGAGCTCGGTGCAGGACGTGCGTTTCAGCGCCGAGCGCATCGAGATGGGGCGGAACTTCGCTAACAAGATCTGGAATGCTTCTCGCCTGGTGCTGCAGGGAGCCCATCCTCAGGCTACTCTGACCGTGGAGCTGGCCACTCCGGCTGACCGCTGGATCTTCAGCCGGCTTGCGGCGGTGGGCCGGGAAGTGATCGCGCTCTACGACAGCTACGAGTTCGACGACGTGGCTCGGGTGCTCTACAGGTTCGTGTGGAACGAGCTCTGCGACTGGTACCTGGAGGTGGCCAAGGTCCGTCTGTATAGCGACGATGAGCAAGACCGAGTGCAGGTGAGCGGCAACCTGCTCGTACTTCTCGAAAATGTCATGTCCCTGCTCCACCCGCTCATGCCCTTCATCACCGAAGAGATCTACGGGTACATCCCCCTGGTGGACGCAGGCGAGCGTCCGAGCAGTCTGTTCGGCGCCCGGTACCCCCAAGTGGATGCCTCGTGGGCGGACCCCGACGCGGAGACCACCATGGAGGCGTTCATGGCCGTGGTGGCGGGCGTGCGCTCCACCCGCGAGGAGCTGGGTCTGGCGCGCGACCTAGTGGGCAAGGTGCTGGTTCTCGAACTTCAGCCGGGGGCCGCCGCCGCCATCGCCGGCCAGAAGGGGGCTTTCCGGCAGCTTTCGGGATGTGACCTGGCCGAAGTGATCAAAGGCGGGCCCGTTCCGACCGGACGCTATGCCTCGGTGAACGCGCCAGGGGTCAAAGCTCTACTCGATCTCGAGGGGCTCTTCGACGTGGACCGCGAACGCGAGCGGCTGCTGGGCAAGGCCCGCAAGGCGCAGGCCGAGATCGCGAAGGCGAAGGCTAAGCTGGGCAACCAGGGCTTCGTGGCCAAGGCCCCCGAAGCGGTGGTGGCCGAGGAACGCTCGCGCCTGCTCGCGGCTGAGGCGGTCTTGGTGGAGGTCCGCCTGCAGTATGAGGAGCGCATCGGCGGCGCTATGCCGGGGCTGGAGGCTGTTGAGGAGAGGCAGAGTTGAGCGCCACAGACTGCAGTCCCAAAGAGGTCTGGGAGTACGTCAATGGTCTCGAGCGCCTCGGCACTCATCTGGGCTTGGAGCGCGTCACCAAGCTGGTGGAAGCGTTGGGCTCGCCGCACAAGGCGTACCGCACCATCCACGTTGTGGGGACCAACGGCAAGAGCTCGACCACCCGCTTCATCTCGGCTCTATTGGAGGCTCAGGGTCACACGGTGGGCGCGTACGTCTCCCCCCACCTCATCAGCCTGGCCGAACGGCAGATGATCAACTCGGTCGCCTCCAGCGAGGAGGAGTTCTGCGACCTGGTGTCGCGCATCCGTCCGGTCGTCGAGCAACTCGACCGGACGTTCCCACCTGGGGACGCGCTCACCCAGTTCGAGGTGCTGACCGCGGCCGCATTTCTGTACTTTAAAGAACGGGGTTGCGACGTGGCGGTCATCGAGGCCGGTCTTGGTGGCCGGCTGGATGCCACCTCGGTCATCTCTTCGGAGGTGCAGGTGGTCACCAGCATCGGCAGGGAGCACACCGAGTTGCTCGGCGATACTCCCTCCGCCATCCTCATCGAGAAGGCGGCCGTTATTCCCACGAAGGGTCGAGTGGCCGCCGGTAACCTCGGCCCGGTGCTCAAAGCGGAGTTGCGGGCCATCTGCGCCGCCCGGGAAGCCGACTGCCGCTTCTTGGGCGACGATTTTGTGGTACTCGCCGACCCGCGGGGCGAGTCGTTCGACGTCTTCGGCATCTATGGCTGCTACACCGACCTGCACCTGCAGGTACTCGGCAGCTACCAAAGGGCGAACGCGGCCGTGTCGGTAGCGGCCGTGGAGCTGTTCACGGGGAGCGAACTGGACGGGGGGGTCGTGCGCAGCGCCCTGGCTTCCACGCAAGTGCCGGGACGGCTCGAGATCATCAGCACTCAGCCACTCTGCATCTTTGATGGCTCACACAACCCGCCGGGCATGGAAGAGACCATGCGTTCCCTTGACCAGATCCTGGAAAGGCGGCGCCTCATCGCGGTTGTCTCCATACTCAGGGATAAGGAGGCTCTGGAGATGATGCACCACCTGGTCCCGCGATGCGACATCATCTTCGCCACCCAGAGCTCCAGCGGGCGGGCCCTCACCGCGGACGAATTGGCCGGCATAATCGTCGAAGCAGGTAAGGGGCCAGAGGTCTTCGTCGACCCCGATCCGCGGTCGGCCATGATCAGCGCCTACCGCCTCGCGACGTCCAACCAGGTGATCCTGGTGACCGGCTCGCTCACGCTCATCTCCGATCTCAAACGGGAACTGAACTAGCCGTGACTGCTCAGGCCAGGCAAAGGAGGAAGGGGTCATCGGTGCTGATCGCCCTGCTCGTTCTCCTAATCATCGTGGTGGTATTCTTTACCGCTGGTTACGTCCTGGCGCGGATCTTGATCTAGGAGCGTGATTTGGACAGCGTCCTCTCCACCATCAACAAGATCATCGGCTCGCCCTTCTGGATGCTTTCGGCCTACGTCTTTCTGTTCTGCCTTGCGGTTCTGTGGTTGGCTCTCGTCTTCTGGACCTTCAAGGATGCCCGCAAACGCATCGACGACCCTATCATCGTCGGGGTTGCGGTCCTGACATCGCTGGTGCTCCCCTACATGGGCACCGTGGTGTACGCGATCTTGCGGCCGCCCGAGTACCTGGCTGAGGTGCGCGAGCGAGAGCTCGAGGTGCGGGCCATGGAGCAGGAGCTGCAGGTGATGCGGGCCTGCCCGTCTTGCGGCGAGGTGATCCGGCCCGACTTCGTGGCCTGCCCCAGTTGCCGCCGGCCGCTGCGCTCCATCTGCCCTTCGTGCGACAGGGTGCTGGAACCCGGCTGGAAGCTCTGTCCCTTCTGTGGCCACGATCCGCGGGCCAAAAGGGTCGCACCTCCGCTCGACGAACCCACGCAGATACTCAACGCCAGCTGAAACCGCTCACGGCGTGAACCGCGCGATGCAGCGCTTGACTCATGGGAGGATGACGTGATCGAACGTACGCTGGTGCTCGTGAAGCCAAGCGGGGTAGCACGGTGCCTGGTGGGAGAGGTGATAAGCCGGATAGAGCGACGAGGCCTCACCATCAGAGTAGCGCGCACGTTGCTGGTCACGCGCGAGATGGCGGAGAGGCACTACGATGAGCACAAAGGCAAGGACTTCTACGAGGACCTTGTCGAGCACATCACCTCGGCGCCCATTTGGGCCATGGTCGTGGAGGGGCCGTCGGCGCAGGGCTTAGTGCGCCGGATGATGGGCGCGACCAATCCACTGAACGCCGACCCGGGCACGGTGCGGGGGGACTTTGGTTTGGACGTGCAACGGAACGTCGTGCACAGCTCCGACAGCCTGGCCAGCGCCGAGCGCGAGATCGCCATCTTCTTTCCTGAGGGCGGAGAACTCACAGCCTGAGGGCGAAAGTGGAAGCACGGTTCCCCGCCGGTTTCAGTCTGATACTGGCATCGCAGTCACCGCGAAGACATTCGCTGCTGCGCGAGCTGGGCATACCCTTCTCCGTTGTCCAGTCCCTGGCTGAAGAGATCCTGGAGGGTGCGCCGGCCGCCGCTCTGGCGGAGTCGAACGCACTGGCGAAGGCACGGGGAGCCGTTCTGCCCGACTGGTTGGAGCCCGGAGCCTTCGTCCTTGGCACCGACACCCTGGTGACCATCGACGGCAGAGTGATGGGCAAGCCGTCGTCGGCAGAAGAGGCAGCGGCCATGCTCGCCTCTCTCTCGGGTCGCACGCACCAGGTGGTTTCGGGGGTGGCTCTCATTCGGACGGGAGCGGACGACGCGTCTCCCGCGGATGGCGTCGGGGGCGGACACACCGCCACGGGCTGCGCCACTACCGACGTGACCTTCGTTGAACTGAGGCCGTCGCAAATGGCCGCCTACGTGGACTGCGGAGAGTGGAAGGGCAAGGCCGGCGGCTATGCCGTCCAGGGCCTGGCGGGTCTCTTCGTCTCCGGGATACGAGGGGAGCACAGCAACGTCGTCGGCCTTCCGCTCTGCCTGCTTGCACGGCTTTTTCGGGAGAGCGGCTTCGATTTGGTGGCCGGACAGTGGCTGTGAGCTATAATACCCACGCCCCATGGTCCCGGGGACCGGGTTAGACTGAGCAATTCCCTTGGAGGAAGCGCCATAGCCTTCACCGAGTTCATCACCGGCTTCGCCGGACGAGACATGGCAGTGGACCTGGGTACTGCCACCACCCTTGTATATGTGCGCGGCCGCGGTATCGTCCTTTCGGAGCCGTCGGTGGTCGCCATCGACTCGCGCACCGGCGAAGTGCTCGCTGTCGGGGGAGACGCCAAGCGGATGCTTGGGCGCACGCCCGGCACCATCACCGCCATCCGTCCGCTCAAAGATGGCGTCATCGCC
>PMIZ01000517.1 GCA_003157225.1 Actinomycetota bacterium
GACACCGACTACATCCTCACCGACTCCAACTACTGGGTCCACGAAGAAGGCACGCCGATCCTGGTCGACGTCACCGACGGCGCCGGCTGCCAGCCGACGCGCAACTACGCCGAGGGCACCTTCAAGGGCGCGAGCCACATCAACTCCGAGGCCTTCCAGAAGATCAAGACGGGCAACCGCGCCTGCTACCAGTGCGCCCTCGCCTGCCGGCAGATCCACGAGATCGGCGGCGTGAAGAGCGAGGGCCCCGAGTACGAGACCATAGCCCTCTGCGGCGCTAACTGCGGCATGGGCGACATCGAGGCTCTGATGCGGTTCAACCACGAGTGCGACGAATGGGGCCTGGACACCATCTCCTCAGGCTCGGTGGTGGCTCTCGCCATGGACCTCACCGAGAAGGGCATCGCCGACCTCGGCGTGAAGTTCGGCGACCCGGAGGGCTACGTACGCATGCCCGAGCTGATCTCCCGCCGCGAAGGCGCGGGAGCGGAGCTTGCGCTGGGCGCCCGCGCCCTCGCGGCCAAGTACGGCGTGCCGGAGTTGGCCATGGAAGCGAAGAACCTAGAGCTCCCCGGCTACGATCCGCGCGGCGCCTTCGGAATGAGCCTGGCCTACGCGACCGCCGACCGCGGCGGCTGCCACATGCGCTCCTACCCGGTAGCCGACCAGATCCTCGAGGGCACGCGGCCCGCCGACAGCCTCGAGGGCATACCCGCGCAGGTCATCGGCGGACGGGTCTCCGATGGCTTCATCGGCCAGAACTTCAGCTCGGTGAAGTTCAGCGGCATCTGGTGCGACTTCTGGGCGGTCGACCCCAACCAGCTCTCGCAGATGATGAGACTGGTGTGGGACAAGGAATGGTCGGAAGACGACGTCATGCGGCTGGGCGAGCGCATCTGGAACCTGGGCCGCCTCTTCAATCTGCGCGAAGGGATTGAGACGGACACCGTGCCGGGGAAGCTGATCGAGACGAGCGGGGCCTTCGCCGAAGGTCCGTCGACTGGCAAGGCCATCGGCCGGGAGACGTTCAAGCAGTCACTGCTGGAGTACTACCGCTTGCGCGGCTGGGATGACAACGGGGTGCCGACCGAGGCCAGGCTGGCCGAGGTCGGCGTCGACGTACGTCTCTAGCGAACCACTATCGGCCGGAAGGAAAGGGCTTTCGATGCCACACGTGACCATAAGCAACAAGAAGTGCACCGGCTGCCACATGTGTGAGCTTGCCTGCTCGGCCTGGCACGAGGGCGCCTACCGGCCCTCGGTGGCGAGACTGAGGGTGAACGTGAACCCTACCGCCATGGAGGTGAAAGGGAGAACCTGCCTGCAGGCCGGCTGCGCCAAGTGCGAGGAGATCTGCCCGGAAGGCGCCATCCTACGGGGGGTCATAACCATGAAGGCCTCGGATGGTGACGGCGCCGCCCCACTCTCCGGCTACGTGCTCAGAGTGGACGAAACGCTCTGCACCAACTGCGGCGAGTGCTACGCCGTCTGCCCCAATGACGTCATCCATGAGCACCCCGATCGCCACGTCGCGATCAAGTGCGACCTCTGCGACGGCGACCCACAGTGCAGGGTCTTCTGCCAGAATCCGCACGTGTTGGCGGTTAGCCTGCGCTCCAGCAAGGCCGATCGAGAGCTGGCAATCTCGCAGGCCGGGTAGGCGACCGACGTGGCCCGGATCTTCCTAAAGTTGCCGGTCGGAATCGCCGGACCTAACGGTCGGTCACGCCTGGAATGTGAAGGGACGACCGTCGCCGAGGCGCTGTCGGATTGCCTGGAAACAGAGCCACGGCTTCGCAGCCGCATCTTCCGTGACGACGGGTCGCTATGGGCGGGAGTGTTCCTCAACGGCAAGAACATCCGGCAGAAGGATGGTCTCGACACGCCCCTCACTGATGGGGACGAGCTACGCGTCCTCCCGCCGATCGCCGGAGGGTGATCGGCCCCATCGCGCATGAACTTCTCTGCCGAACGCCGGGTCCTTGTCCTTGGAGGCGGACCCGACCGTCAGGGGCGGGAGACCCACCGAGTTCAGCCGTCCAAATCGTCCAGCCACACGAGCGCCTTCTGAATACACTCATCCCAGAAGACAAAGTCATGGACACCGGGGCTCTCCATATAGACGTGTTTCATTCCAATCTGTGCAAGATATTCGTGGAAGTCCCTGTTCACATCAAGCAAAATGTCCTCCGTGCCGCATGCCATGAAGATGCCGGGAACAGGGCTTGCACTCTCAACAAGCTTCTTCGCCAGAGCCTTCGGATCATTATCACTTCCCCTGAGTTGATCTTTGTCACCGAAGACGTGGGTGTAATACTCGGCTGAAGCAATAGGATTGTTCCTCTGTTCTATTCCATCGGCCACTCTGTCGGTGATTAGCGCCGAGGAAAAGGCGAGAATGTTGCCGAACACCTCATTGTGCTTCAGGCCGTTTCGGATTGCTCCGTAGCCACCCATGGACAATCCACCGATTGTCGTGTCCCTTCTCTCCCTCGATATGGGGAACACAACGCGCGTGAATTCAACCAGTTCCTGGCACAGATACTGCTCGTACAAAGCGTCGCGTGAGGTATCGTCAAGATAGAAGCTGTTCTCGCCCGACGGCATGAATACTGCGATGTTGTGCAGAGCCGCATACAGCTCTATCCCGGTTCCGCGCAACCATGCCGCTTCGGACTCCGAGAATCCGTGCAATAGAAAGACCGCTCGGAATGGCTTGCTCTTGTCGAACTTCGGGAACCCCGGAATATTGAGCTCCTCCACTGGAACGATCGCCGTCACGGGAACCCTACGACGTAAGGCATTGGAGAATAGGGAAATCTCGAAAAGCGCCATATGTCCTATCCTTCAAGAGTAATTGCCTACAAGTACCTGAACGGCTCCTGCGCGTCCACAAAAGTCACCGGCAGCCCCGACACAAGGGGTCGTAGCCACTCCGCCATATGCTTCATGCCCCATTCCTCACTGCGCTCGTGACCGATGATGAGCAGCGCCTTCTTGAGCCCCAGCATTCGCGCGTCGTTCACATAGGCGCAAAGGGTCCATTCGGTGATCTCCCCGCAAACCATCACGTCGATGCTCTTGGTCCGCATGATCTTCATCGGTAGCGCTTCATCGACGCCTAGTCCGATACTCGCGCCGCCAACCAGTATGCCGACCCGCTCGCACTCCATCTCGGGGCTCCCGACGATGCGAACAACACCCATCTGAAGCTTCGTCTTGAAATACTCCGCCAGTTTCCCAACGGTCGTCCTCGGAATGACATAGTAGTCATTGAAGGCGGACTTGACATCGGCCCACGCCCGGTTGATGTCTCTGGACTCTGCCCCAGACTCCTGCCGGTACCCCTCCCACTGCAGCTCCCTCAGCAAACCAGCATAGATCCCATCCGGCTTCGTCATGTGCATCTTGTCGTGACATCGCCATATGACGACGCCATGAGCCTCGATCAAGTCCCTCTTCTGCCCATACACGGCATCGTTCTCCAGCCAGTCGGTCGTGTCCCACCCGGTGAAGAACGTCGGCTCATGGGTGATGATCATATTCGCGCCGAGTTCTATCGCCTTCCTTATCACATCGACTGTGGCCATGAACGACGTCACAATCCCGCTGACCTCCGTGTCAGGCGTTCCTGACCTATAAACATCGCAGGTTGGATTAAGTTCCACCTCGACATGCGCCCATTTCGATATGGCATCAACCACATCACCTGCTTTCATACATCACCCACATCCAACGTCTCCGTTCCCCCCGCGCCCGAATACCGGACGCAGAATCGCCTGGTTGAGAAATCGGCATGTAGCTCGGCAAAGTCGTCGCCCAAGCTGCGCCTGATCGCGAGCGCGTTGTCAGTACAGTCGAGCAACTCGAAAGCCCCGTCGAAGGCGCAGTGCGCGTTCCGGAATTCCATGAGCCTGACCAGCTTCTTTACGACAGGCCTCTTGACTTCCTCAGCCACTTCTTCCGACGAGTAGGAGTGTCTGTTGATATTGCGCCCCTCTTTGGTCGCCTCCAGGAGCTCGATGTCGTTTCTGCCGGCCAGCAGGCCGACGTAGTAGACCTGCGGCGTCCCGGGGGCAAAGAACTGCACGGCGCGCGCTAGAAGATACGCGTCGTCTTCGTTCCCCAGAGCGGAATAGAAGGTACAGTTGATCTGGTAGACGTCCAGATTGTTGTAGCAGGCCGTGCTGTAGATCCTTTTCACATTGGCGCCGTACCGGAATACGTCCTTACGCGTTCTGTCGAGCTCCTCCTCCGGGAGCAGGCCCCTGACATCGACAACGCCGATGCCATCGTGCGTGTCCAGCGTCGTGTACTGCTCTCTCGGGCAGATTTCGAGCCAGTGCTTCAGGTATGCCGTGCTGCCGTAGTACGCGGCATGTATCAGAAGCATCGGCAGCGCGAAGTCGTAGACGCAGTAGCCTCTGGCGGCCAGTTTCAGCTGGATGGAATAGTGCTCGTGGATCTCCGGTAGGATCCTCGCCCCGTATGGCGCGAGGACGTCCGAGCAGAAATCGAGAAGCTCCCAAATATCCGGTTCTACAAAGAAGCAACTGGTTCCGGCCCGCTTCACGGCATACGCGAAGGCATCGAGTCGGATGGTCGAGACGCCCATCGTCGCAATGTGCGCCAGACTATCCCGGATGAAATCCCGTGTCGTTTCGGTGCTGCAGTCTAGGTCGATCTGCTCGTCGCTGAAGGTGGACCAGACCTTCTCCTCGCTCCCGTCGGCGAACTGCGCGACTGCATAGGGTGCCTTCGGCTTCCTCCGGTAGATCAACCCCAGTTCTTCGCTCGTGGGTTCGCCGTTTCGCCAGAGATCTTTGTACCGGATGAACATGTCCCGGTAGGGCGACGCGTCCTTCTTCTCGAGGAAGTCCTTGTAGTACTCGCTTTGCGCGGAGATGTGGTTGATCATGAAGTCTGCCATCAACGTATAGCCTCGGGACAGGCTCCGGACGTTCTCCCACGTTCCGAACGCCGCATCGACCCGGTGATAGTCGATAGGAGCAAAGCCGCGGTCGCCGGATGACGGAAAGAACGGCAGGAGATGTACTCCGGCTACTGCTTTGCTGAAATGGGAATCCAGTATCTCCTTCAACTCGGGGATGTTTCTGCCCATCGAGTCCGGATACGTGATCAGCAAGATTCGGCTATCAGGCTTGGACGCCATATCGTGTGGACTGCTCCTGGGCCGCGACCTGCTGCAGCGGGTGGCCGGTCGCAGCCCGCGTGCTGAAGGAATCGCCCTCTACCAGTCGCTGAAATTCTGGTTGTACCAGATCTTGTCGGTGCCCTTCTTGGCCCGCTTCTGCCAGTCCTTCGTCTTCGGCTCGGCCTCGATGCGGGCCAGGAGTTCGTCGCACCGAGTCTTGACATGCGCCTTCTGGGCATCGTCGAGCGCGGCCACGCCATCT
This sequence comes from Actinomycetota bacterium, assembly GCA_003157225.1. Next base: position 5,418 of record PMIZ01000517.1, read on the forward strand.
ACGTGCGCCTTGACTCTGCCCAGGTTGGTGGTCGCCGTGTACCAGAAGCCCCAGTCGTC
>PMIZ01000384.1 GCA_003157225.1 Actinomycetota bacterium
GATCGCCCGCAAGGCCGACAACCCGTCGATCACCAGGGACGTGTCGGGGGAAGGCGTCCAGCAGGCCCTGCTCAAGATCTTGGAGGGTACCCAGGCGAGCGTGCCGCCGCAAGGAGGGCGCAAGCACCCGCACCAGGAATTCCTCACCATCGACACCACCAACATCCTGTTCATCTGCGGGGGTGCCTTTTCGGGTCTGGAGAAGATCGTCGAGCGGCGCATAGGCAAGAAGGGTGTCGGCTTCGGCGCCGAGATCGTAAGCAAGGACATGCGCGATGTGGGCGAGCTCTTCGCCAGGGTGCTCCCCGAAGACCTGTTGGGTTTCGGCCTGATTCCCGAGTTCATCGGCCGTCTTCCGGTCATCTGCAACGTGCATCAGCTCCGTGAGGACGACCTGGTGGCCATCCTCACCGAGCCGAAGAACGCTCTCTCCAAGCAATATCACAAGTTCTTCGCCTATGACGGGGTGGACCTTATCTTCGCCAAGGACGCGCTCCAAGCCATAGCCAAACAGGCTCTCAAGCTAGAGACCGGTGCTCGCGGACTTCGCTCCATCATCGAATCGGCGCTCACCAACGTCATGTTCGAGCTTCCGAGTCGGCGCGACGTGAGCAAATGCGTGGTCACCAGGGAAGTGATCGAGAAGAGGATCGATCCCACCCTGGTAACGAGCAGCGCGCACGACGATCTGGAGTTGGATCAAGAATCCGCATAGTGACGCGATGAGGGACCATGGCTGAAACGCAGCGGGCGCTCCCGCTTCTCGCGACGCGCGATCTCGTGCTCTTCCCCGGTATGCTGGCGCCCATCTTCGTGGAGCGCGACAAGGGCGTTCGCGCCCTGGAACAGACGCAGCAATCGGGGGGCCTGCTCGTCATGGCCGCCCAGCGGTCGGCGGTGACCGATGATCCCGATCCGGGCGACATCTTCACCATCGGCACCCTTGCCAAGGTGGTGCAATTCTCGCGGCTGGCGGACGGCACCCTGAAGGCGCTCATCGAGGGCCGGGAGCGGGTGAACATCGACTCCTTCGACTCGGTGTCGCCGTTCTTCACCGTCACCTACACCCCCGTGCGAAGCAAGTCGGCGGCGCGCCGCCCCCGGCTACGCGCCCTCATGGACTCGGTGGCGCGGGAGTTCGCCGGCTATGTGGGCCAAACGCCCCAGTTGCCCGAGGAGGCCGAGACGGCTCTGGAGGCGGTGACCGATCCCGGTGAGATGGTGAACGTCGTAGCCTCCAACCTGATGATCGGGCCCGACCGCAAGCAGGAGTTGCTGGAGGGGGAGGAACCCGAAGCCCGCCTTCTTCTCCTGCTTGAGACACTCATCCAGGAGAACGAGTTCATCGCGCTCGAGAACGAGATATCGGAGCGCGTGCACGACAGCTTCGAGCGTCAGCAGCGCAGGGTGTTCCTACACGAGCGCCTGAAAGTGCTGCAGGATGAGTTGGGCGAGGAAGGCGAGGAAGACAGCGAGCGCGGCGCCTACCTCAAGCAGCTCTCCGAGAAGAAGCTTCCCGAAGCGGCTAGCGCGGCTCTCACTAAGGAGATCAAGCGCCTGGGCGACCTTCCGCCGCTATCGGCGGAAGTGGCCGTGGCCAAGACGTATCTCGACACCGCGCTCGGTCTGCCCTGGGGGGCGAGATCGGCGTCGGCCGTGCCCGATGTCGCCGCTGTGGCCCGAGTGCTCGACGAGACGCACTACGGTCTGAAGAGCGTGAAGGACCGCATCATTGAGTACCTGGCCGTGGCCTCCCTGCGGGGCGGAACTCCTCCCAGCGCCATCCTGTGTCTGGTCGGCCCGCCCGGGGTCGGCAAGACCTCGGTGGCCATGGCGACGGCGCAGGGCTTGGACCGTCCCCTCCAGCGCATCAGCCTGGGCGGCATCCGCGACGAGGGCGAAGTACGGGGACACCGGCGTACCTACGTGGGCGCCATGCCGGGCCGCATCATCGATGCTCTCAAACGGGCTGGGGTGGACGACCCCGTGATCGTACTTGACGAGATCGACAAGATGGAGGCCGACTGGCGGGGCGACCCGGCGGCCGCGCTAATGGAAGTGCTCGATCCGGTGCAGAACCGTACGTTCCGCGACAACTACCTCGAGCTCGAATACGACCTCTCGCACGTGTTCTTCATCGCCACGGCCAACTACGAGGAAGACATCCCCGAGACTCTTCATGACCGGCTGGAGATCATCCGCCTTCCGGGCTACACCGACCGGGAAAAGCTGGAGATAGCGCAGCGGCACCTAGTACCCAAGATCGCCGAAGAGAGCGGTCTTGGCGACCTCGGCAATGTCTTCACGCCGGCCGCGCTTCGCCTGCTCGTGCGCGAGTACACGCGCGAGGCCGGCGTCCGCGAGATGGCCCGGCTCATCGGCAAGGTGTACCGGCGACTTGCCCGGATGAAGGTGGAAAGCAAGACTATGCCGCGGCGGCTGGGTCCGCGCGGGCTACAGCCTCTGGTGGGCCCAGCCCCGTTCCTCTCCGCCCGTTTAGCCACCGAACCGCAAGTCGGGGTGAGTCTGGGCCTGGCCTACACGGGGGCCGGGGGAGACGTGCTTCGCATCGAGTGCGTGGTTACGCCCGGCAAGGGCGATTTCCACCTCACCGGGCAGTTGGGCGAGGTCATGCAGGAGAGCGTCACCGCGGCCTGGGGCTACCTCAAGACCTCGCTCATCCGCGATCCCGTACTCTCGGACCTGTGGTCGGTCTCACCGGGCCGGGCCTATCTCCTCGACAACTACCAGCAGCCCGAGTCCGGTGACGAGGCACAGCGGGCGGCCTCGGGAGAGACGAGGGCGCCGCTCAGCCGGGTCATCGACCCTGGGACGCCTGAACCCGGCTTCAGGGCGGATGGTGCGGGGGGCGAGTGCGAACCGCCACAGCCGTCCGACCATGAGCTGCTCTCGGCCGTGGAGGTGCGCATGCACTTCCCCGAGGGTGGGGTTCCCAAGGAAGGGCCTTCGGCCGGCATCGCCGTCGCCACGGCTCTGCTGTCGGCCCTTCTGCAAGTGCCGGTGCTGCCGAAGGTCGCGCTCTCGGGCGAGATCACCCTCACCGGGCAGATACTGCCCGTTGGCGGTCTCAAGGAGAAGCTGCTCGCTGCCCTCCGCGAAGGGGTGCGTACGGTGGTCCTGCCGTCTACGGTCGCGCCCGAGGTGGATGAGCTCGAAGCGGAGCTCAAGAAGGCCCTCAATATCGCATATGTCGACAACTTCATCGACGCGCTCCCGGTGGCCTTCGGGGTCGCGGAAGCAGAGGAGATGGAACCATAGTGGCCGAGAGTCGCAAAGTGGACATGGCGGCACGCTACGAGTCGCACGACATCGAGAAGAGACTCATGAAGCGTTGGCTGGACCGCTCCGCCTTCCGTGCCGACCCCGAAGACGCGCGCCCGCCTTACACCGTCTCCATCCCACCGCCGAACGTCACCGGCTCGCTGCACATGGGTCACGCGCTCAACGACACCATCCAGGACGTCCTTATCCGCCACCATCAGCTCAAGGGCTTCAACACGCTCTGGGTGGTCGGCACCGACCACGCCGGCATCGCGACCCAGAACAAGGTAGAGGGACAGCTTGCCGCCGAGGGCCTGCGCAAGGAGGACATCGGCCGCGAGGCGTTCGAGCAGCGCGTGTGGGAGTGGCGCCGCCAGTACGGTTCCACCATCATCCACCAGCTCAAGCGCCTGGGCTCCGCCTGCGACTACGAAGACGAGCGCTTCACCATGGACGAAGGCTACCGTGAGGCGGTGGCCAAAGTCTTCGTCGACCTTTACAACAAGGGCGACATCTACCGCGACGTCTACCTGGTCAACTGGTGCACGCGCTGCGGCTCCGCCATCTCCGACCTAGAGGTGGAACACGAGGACCGGGCAGCGTTCCTGTACTACGTGAAGTACCCGGTGGCCGGCTCCAACGAGTTCCTCACTGTCGCCACTACCCGTCCGGAGACCATCCTGGGCGACACCGCCGTGGCCGTGAANNGGCGCCCTCAAGATCACCCCGGCGCACGACCCGGACGACTTTGAGATCGGCATCCGTCATGGCTTGGAGAGCGTCTCGGTGATCGGCCTCGCTGGGCTGATGACGGCGGAGGCCGGTGAGTTCCAAGGGATGTCGGCCGGCGAGGCTCGCGACGCGGTCATCAGGCGGCTGGAAGAGGATGGCCTCTTCGTCAAAGCCGAGGACTACAACCACGCGGTGGGCACCTGCTACCGCTGCGGCACCACCATCGAGCCGCTCCTCTCCCTGCAGTGGTTCATGGACATGAAGCGCCTGGCCGAGCCCGCCATCAACGCGGTGGAAGACGGCCGGGTGAAGTTCTTCCCCGCCCGCTGGGGCGACGTGTACCTGGAATGGATGCGCGGCATCCGGCCGTGGTGCGTCAGCCGGCAGCTGTGGTGGGGGCACCGCATCCCTGCGTACTTCTGCGTGGAGTGTGAGCACATCATGGTGTCGGTGACGGCGCCGGAGAAGTGCGAGAAGTGCGGCGGCCCGGTCCGCGCCGAGGAGGACGTGCTCGACACCTGGTTCAGCTCGCAACTCTGGCCCTTCGCCACGCTCGGCTGGCCGGAGCAGACCGACAAGCTCAAGGCCTTCTATCCCACCACGGTGCTTTCCACAGCCCGCGACATCATCTACCTCTGGGTGGCGCGGATGATCATG
>PMIZ01000493.1 GCA_003157225.1 Actinomycetota bacterium
TCCTGGAGCAAGTAGAGAAGAAGGGCGATACCCGCGCCTCTCTCCAGGCGATCCGAGAGGCCCGCGGCAACCTGGAACTTCTAGGCCGGCTCATAGTGGCCGCCGCGAGCCTAACGCGACAGCCCGATTATGCGGCGGAGGCCCGGAACATGACCGAAGCGGAACTAAACGCGGAGATTGAGCAGCTCCTGCTGGAAGGCCTAGAAGCCGCGCTCGACAGCGACGACCCGACGATATTGGAGGCTGCCACGGAAGGGCTCCGCAAGCGCGGATATGTGGTGACAGGCCCGGCAGGCGAAGCCGGCCAACAGTGAGCTCTTGAGGGTGGCTCTCCACGCTCTGAGTTAGGGGCGGAAGGTTGCACACCTCCTGGCCTTCCGCCCCGCCTTNNATCGCCCGCCACCGAGCTTTGCCGACGGGGGCTCTTCTGTTCGCGTCCTCAAGAGCGGTACAGTGGAGCAAAGGACGATGCTAGAGGAGGATCATCATGAATCTTGGCTCGCTCGTTCGCACCCCGCTCCGTGGAAGTTCTCGGCAACGACTCACCGTGGGCCTGTGCGCCGGTGTCGTGGTGTTGTTGGCCTTCGTGGTGTCCATTGTGTCGCTTGCCCTGGCAGCCTCCAGCTTTCCTGATGTGCCGACTAGCCACCCCTACTACACGGCTATCACCGATCTAGCCTCCCGCGGCATCATCGGCGGCTACGGCAACGGCAACTTCGGCCCCAGCGATACGGTCACGCGCCAACAGTTCGCCAAGATGATCGTGGGCACTGGGGGCTACTCGGTGTCGGAAAGCGATGTCTGCTACTTCACCGATGTGCAGAAGGGCGGCGCAAGCACCCTATATCCCGACAACTTCGTGGCGGTGTGCGCAGCCAAGGGCATAACCACCGGCACGACCGCGACCACCTTCAACCCTACAGGCAAGATCACTCGCTACCAGGTCATAAGCATGGTGGTGCGGATGGCCGACGATCTGCAGCCCGGTCTTTTGGCCGCTCCCCCGGCGGGTTGGGTGGCCACCGGAACGTGGGGGAGCAACGCGACGCATGGGGCCAACGCCGCCCGAGCTGAGTACAACGGCCTTCTGGAGGGACTCAATCTGGCGACGCTCACTCCGTCGGGAAGCATGAACCGGGGCGAGGTGGCCCAAGTCTTGCACAACTTGCTTGGGTTGCTTCCCTCCGGCTCAACCACGACAACCTCGAGTTCGACCACGACAACCCTGGCCGGCACTCCGGGCAAGACCCGGGAAAACCCCATCCCGGTAGGTCAGCAGGCGCAGGTTGGGGATTGGAGGGTCAGGGTAGTGGGGTCGACCTTGGATGCCACGCAGACGGTCCTTGCGGAGAACATGTTCAACGATGAACCGGAAGCCGGCAGTCAATACGTTATTGTCAGGTTTGATGCCACATACACCGGCCAGGAGACGAGCACTTTCTGGCTCGATGTTTCCCGGACGTTTGTTGGGAGCAAAGGCAACACGTTCAGCGGCGCTTCGGTTGTCGTGGCTGACAGCGTATACGATGTGGGCGAGGCTTTCCCCGGTGCATCAGTGTCGGTCAATCTGGTATTCGAGGTACCATCTGACCAGGTCTCTGGTGGGTGTCTGATGCTTGAGGACTACGAGAGCGACGTCCGCATGTTCTTCGCTATCCAGTAGCGGTAGAGCATCCGCGCAGACAACCCGCGGTTGCGACGACCTACGGACGATATCGTCGATTCTGGAAAGGCTACGACCCCCCGATCGCCCGCCACCGAGCTTTGCCGGCGGGGGTCTTGCCTAGAACTGAAGCTCCTCTGTGTACGTGCATGCACACCAGCCGCGGCCGCTCTTGCTTCCGCGCGCTGAGGTTTGCCACGTGCAGTCCGCCCTTGGGATGGGCATTTCCTCCAGAGCTTCCTCAATCGTGTAAAGTCTTCCCTCAAGCGCGCGGCTCTCTGGGCAGACACCCAAGACTCTGACTCTGATCTTGTACGGCTGGTTTTTCTCTTCGCGCTGCATCGCCAGCAGTTCGTACTTCCTCGCCACCTGACTCAGCTTGAAGTGGTCCCGCCCCTCCTCGTATAGCTGCAGCGCCATGGTAAACGTAAGAACCCCTAGCCCCTGCCAGTCCCCCTGCCCGCCCAGTTGGGCGGAACGTCCGTTCGCCCACCTCCAGAGGACGTCGGCAGGCGACGGTTCGCAACCCCATTTCGCCGCTAGTTCGGCTCTCTCTCTGTCGTAGTCAGCGTCGGTCACTCCATAGTCACGCCTCAACCGGTTGTAGGTGTGGTAGCGTTCCCAAGCCTTATCGTTTTCTGCCGCCTCGGCTTCTGTCATGAGCCGCCGCTCATCAGCGCCAGCTACTCGCCTTAGGTGAATCTTCTCGCCGCAGTGAGGGCACTTCTTGGCTGCCTTCGGCGGCGGAACAAGCTCCGCGCCGCAGTAAGGACAGAAGGTGCCTGAAGCCGCGGCGACCTCAGCCTGGGTCACCTCTGGTGCTGGAGGGGATGGAGTCCCCACGGGCGTTCCGCACACCCGGCAGAACCGGGCGTCCTTCGCTACTTCGGCCCCGCACTTCTGACAAGAGGCCATACCACACCCTTTCCCCCCGTGCCCTCGCTCTACTCTCCGCCTTGACTCTACTTCCCCTTACTATAGAACAAGCCATGGAGAGGACGTGAGCGGTGTTCGGGCGCTGCGCGCCGGATCACAGAGGGTTCGGTCTAGGCCGTATGCCCGCCCGAACCTACCCCGGCCGCTTGATATGCCGTAGCGTCGATTCTGTGAAGCCTCGTGGTGGCTCATGGTCAGCTTGTCCACGCTTTGTCCACGGGCCATCGGCAACAGCCGGTGACAGAGGGGGACCGTGCCCCCTCCTGTGGCTAGAAAAGCGCTGCAAACCTGGCATATGTGGGGACGGCCGGGGAAGGGCGGGGAGGCCGCAAAACGCACTACGAAACCAAAGGTCGGAGGTTNNGTTCGAATCCTCTCCGGCGCGCTAGGAAAGCCCCGTTCGGCGGGGCTTTTTGTTTGCTGCAGACGGCGCCGGGGGCTGCGCCGGCGCTCTCCATCCACATTTCATCAACGAACCATTCGGCATCAGAGGGCACCTGCTGCTACTGGAAGGGCTGCGCTGGAGGCGGGGCTTGCGACCGCGACGCCGTCGTACTCGACCAGACTTCGGTCCCAAGCCAACTACCTGAACGACGCTCCACCCTGTGTCTTGCGGGCTCAGCTACCTGTGACGTCCCGGGCGAGATGTAGAATCGGACACATGACCGAACCATCAGTGCGCTACGAGCCAATATCGCCTTTGGACGAGCCACAGTCGCTGGACGACATCGTTGTCGCATCCGACGCAATACTTGGCACATGGAACCAGTTGGTTGAGGCGCTGGGCTCCGACCGAGTCAAGAGCGTGGTGGAAGCGGAGACTTGGCGCTCAGCCGTGGAAACAGGTCTGTTGGAGCACCTGTATGCCTTCGGCGACGCCCTGACCGAGGCCATCGTGCAGTACGGCCTAGCGGCAGAGGAAGCTCGGGCATTGGAGGATTCCACCTACAGCCAGATCGCGGCACATCGGCACGCACACGACGTGATGGTCCAGGCGATCCACGATGGCCGACCGCTCTCTGTCTCGTTGGTCAAGGAACTACATGCGGCCGTCACTGGCGCACAGTCCAGTTATCAGGCTCACGATCAATTCGGACGCCCCGTGCTTTGTGCACTGAACAGGGGCCAGTTTAAGAGGTCTGACAATCATGTCCGCCTGGCCAGTGATCTTCACTTCTATGCGCCGTGGCTCCAGGTGGACTCTGAGATGGATCGACTGATTGGGTTCCTAGAACAATACGATAGCTATCCGCCCGTAGTGGTCGCATCCTACGTGCACCATCGATTCACTGCCATCCACCCATTCGAGGACGGCAACGGCAGGCTGCACCGCTACCTCATCCACCACGTCCTCGCTGCACGAGGCTTCAATCCACCAGGCGTCGTCTTTCCCGTCTCGGCAACCATCCTGGAACGCATCGACGCCTACCGGGCTACCCTTGAGACCTATTCGCAACGCCTGCTCCCCCACATCCGCTGGACGCCCACGCCTGACGGCAATGTCGCCGTTCTCAACGAAACCGCGGACTTCTACCGCTTCTTTGACGCAACGCCGCAGGCTGAATTCCTCTACGAATGCGTCCAGAAGACCGTCGAAGAGGACCTGTCGGAGGAAACCTCGTATCTCAAACGCTACGATACCTTTCGCACCGCTATCCGGCCCATCGCCGACATGCCGGACCGCACCGTAGACCTCCTCTTCCACATGCTACGCCAGAATCAGGGCACGCTCTCCCAAAGAGCACGAGCCAAGGAGTTCGCCGCGCTCACGCCCACGGAAGCCGAACGTATCGAGGCCGCTTATGCCGAGGCGTTCGAAACGGGTGGCGATTGACCGATGCCGCTCGCGCTTACGCGTGTGTTTCGGCGCGGAACGGCTCTCGGGATGATGCGGGGAAGCATCCAAGCAAATTTCATATCACAATCCATCGCAGAACTTATCGATTGCCTTGGCCGCCTCAACGGGGTGCGTTTCGAGCAGCATGTGCGGCGCATCCAGCCACCGCACTCGGCATCCTGGTTGCGCCGCGAGGACCTGCCGCAAGCAGCGTTTGCCAGTCACGCGGTCGAAGCGTCCATGCAGACACATTACCGGGCATGCAACCTGCGACAGCCGGCTCCGCTTATCCACGCGAAGCACTTCCGCGGTCCGGGCCTGGATGACCTCAGGCGGCAGTTTCTCGCGAATCTCGCGGAGATGCGCTCTGAGAGCCGGCGTTGCGACGGAATTCAGGAGGGTGGCCTCGACGATTTTAGACGGCATCCACCTCAAATCGAGTCGCCGTGCGGCAGGAGCGAGCAGCGAGGGAAGCGGGTACCATGCGAAGCTCGATGCCAGGATCAGACCGGCGGCGCGCGGCTCCGAGGCGGCGATTTCGATGGCGACAGGCCCGGAAAAAGATTCGCCGAGGATTGCAAACCGGCCTTCAGGCAGGCGCGCGGCGGCAAATCCGGTCAGCTCGGCGTAGCCAAGCGGCTTGTCCAGCGGGTAGGAGATAATGTGAACCGGACGGGACAAGGAGAGGCGGCTGGCCAGCGCATCCAGCAATTCGCCAGTCCCGTCCATGCCGGGCAAAAGAGCGATAGGTATGCGCTGAGAAGCGTTCATCGGAATGCCATTGTGCGAGCGCGGTGAAACTTTTTGGGCTTGCCTGCATTTTCCCTGCGCTCTTGGTAAGTTTCCGTAAACGGAAGCCCGCTGGGCCGTCATCGCGAGGCGCCATAGGCGCCGTGGCGATCCAGAAGCAACATGCCCCGTGCCAGTTATTCTTTGCCACTGGATTGCTTCGCTTCGCTCGCAATGACGGCAGGAACGCATTCGAACGAAACTACCGCGGATCTTTTGCCCAAGGAAAGGAAGGTCCATCATGCCCCTGCCCATCGAGTCCCC
>PMIZ01000400.1 GCA_003157225.1 Actinomycetota bacterium
CCCGCCTCAAGTCTTTGGGTTGCTTCCTGCAGTCGGGCGAGGGCCTTCTGCTGCTCCACAAGGATCCCCATCAGGATCGCCTCCAACGGTATCACGCGCGACGCGTAAACCATGGCTGGCTGGTGAAACTTCGCGGCTGCGAACAGCTGGTCGAAGGCGGCTTGTCCCTCTCGGTCCAGTGCCCTGCGAAAGCCTTTCCAGCTCTGGAACTCGGCCGCCAATACTTGGCTGAACGGGGCAACGGTTCTCCCCATGATCCCCTCCGGTGGAAGATGCCACGACCACGACTCCCCTGCTGGAGACCATCAGGAGAATACCATACAGATGTATGGTCTGTCTAGATTCCTGGGGCGCCCAGGGAGGGACCAGTCTGGAGGCTGAAGGAAGTGTGGCTCACCAATAGTCACGCTTAGACCGAATGCACCAAACCTATCTTCATACGTTTTCATAAGAAACCACAAGAATCCGGCAAAGAATAGCCACGGCGGGATAGTAATATGACATTTTGGGAATGTAGCATTAGTTCACACTGATTCAAGTGAGGTAGAGCCTGGCACAGTATTCTTCGACAGGTTGTCATGGCTCCAGGCCACGCCCTCGGCTAGGCCATCTCCCTTGGGTACCCTTCGGCAAGAACAGGGATATTGACATCGGCTATCGTGTCCTCCTTGAATCGAGGCCGTAGTTGTGCTAGCGGGATCCGCTTCTCCGGTATGACCTGTGTCTCGCCAGATAGGACCCCATAGTCGGTGCCATCAGGCGAGGTCACGGCCACGCGGAATGCAAACGGCTTCCCTAATTCATGTTCTACCTCCTGAAGCAAACCGATAAGCTGCTCTATCAGTGGAAGATCCTCGTGGCGCATGGCCACCGAGTACTTCGTTACGCCTTGTGGCCCCTTCATGAAAAGCTTAGCCTCCTGATCAACGCCTCGGTGATGAGTCGAAAGCTGCATTGTCAGACTCCCGGCGCTGAAACTGAAGGTCTTGATCTCGAGGCCCCGTGTTTCAGCAAGACGGGTTGTCATTGAACTAAGCTCTTCGGCCCGGACTGGATCACTCGCGGGGAGAATGCGAGACAGCATGCCGTCCTGTTGTATTAGACGCCGGTTGTTGAGGCTGAACAACGCAAAGGCGTAGGCCAGGCCGAGGCAGTTGCGCCAGAGGCTGTCGCAGACTTCCGTCAGTTTGTCGAGGGACCAAGTCTCCGGCCCCCAAGAGTACAGGCCGGTCTGTGGATTCACGTCCCAGAGGTCCATCTTGGCACCATCGAGAAACCGATAGCGTTGATGAGCGGATGCATTTCTTAGGTGGCGGTCCAGGCCGATGGACAACTGCTTGCCGGGAAATTGAGAGTAATACTGGATCTGGCTCAGAGCGTTCAGGTTGACCCTCCCATCATCATCAAGTCGGAACTGAGAGGGCTTACTACCGGCGCTCACTCCCATCCCCACAATGACAGACGCTAGCAGCGCCGGGGCGAGCCCCTCATACATCATCCGATAAAGGTGCAAGCAGGCGTCCATTCTCTGATCGACCGAGTCGAGATCACATGCCCGCTGGAGGAGCGCCCAAGTTCCGTTCATCTGGCGCGGAACCCGTTCACTGTTGATGATGAACGCCGCTGCGACTTTTTCCAGATTCGCCAAGGCCCCCTTTTCCATCATCTTGAAGCCAGCCCGGGCCGTCTTATGGAGCGAGGCGACTTGTCCACGATCATAGCGGCCGCCAAAAACGAATCCATATGTGTTCGTGATCAGCGAGTCTTCATAGGGGGTCAGCTCAGCTAGGGAGGACACAAGGTCCCCGAATTCCTTCATGAACTGGGGAAGAGCTAGCTTTAGGATCGGTGACCCGGATAGCATCGTCAAGTCTCGCGGCCTCCAGCCATCGGAGCTCTCAATAGAAGGGGCAGGAGCCCTTTGTCGCCTAGTTGCCTAACGGAACGGCGGCTCACCGCACCCCGCCCGTAAGACGGGCCCTGCCCTGCCAACCCCCGCCGCTGGCCAAGACTGCGCTGCCCCGACGAGCGGCGAGCGAGAAGGATGTAAGGGAGTCAACGTAGGAAACAACGCAATACCTCGCCTCACGCTGGCGCCTCCGCATCAGGAACACGACCCCCACGCAGGAACTCCAAGAGGCCGACGGAAATTCCGATGTATCGCGGAAGCCCTGATAACTCCGGAGCGGGCTCGAAGAGAAACGCATTCAAGTCTTCGTGGAAATAGGGTGCATCCCGACCCTCCGCCGGGTCCATCAGCGCGTATCCGTAAACATCCGATCTCTTCCGCCCAAGAAGATAGTGCAGCCCCAATCCACTGGGTTGTGCGACAACAGTCACGATCAACAGACGCCACCCCCTCTCCATGAGTTCGGTGAGGGTGTTCACATCGTGCGTTCCGTGCATGACTCGCACACCATTCTGCTCAGCCCGCCTAAGCTCTTGATCGTGTTCGCGGATATGCGCGTCGACATCGAATGTGACGAGGGCTGGGGGTATTGACCTGCGAGACTGTTCAAGTCTCTGGCTATCTAGCATTATTCGCGCCTCAATCCCCGGCCCTCCTTTCCAGGCGTGCAAAGCCAGCTTCCCGGGAACCGACCACGTCTCATCGGTCCCGCGCACTCGCCGCCAGATGATCTCTTCCTGCTGGTCGGTATTCCATTCAGGGGAGACCGAGATTTCTGCGATAGCAACGGTGAGCGCGGCCGCACCGCAGGAGTATTCTCTGGTCTGCTTCCGCTGCATGAATTTCGCGATCATTGCCCTTGTCCTCCCCTCCTATTATCCCAACCTGCAGCTCTGCAGAGCACTCCTTGAAACCTCCTGAATTCGTCTTAGGAACTGCTCTTGTTCTTCCCTTCTAGTTTCGCCTCATTCTCTTTGATGAACGCGCGGATCTCGTCTTCCATCGCCAAGACGCGAATCCATTGTTCCTTATAGAGTGTCACCGGGAATCGCCGAATGCCATAGACCGATACTCCGCCCTTCTGACCGACCCGGATGTCTTCGCCCGACGCACGCGCTTTTCGTAACCGAGCNNGGCATGCGGCGAGGAACTCCGATGGGACGCCGTCGCACGTGAAGACCAGCTGGTCCCGGGCTCTCGTCATCGCCACATAGAGACGTCGGGCCTCACGCCACCGCTCCTCAAGTGGAAGTGCGGGGCTCGGGATCACCTTTGCGCCACAGTTCGAGATGATTACCAGGGAGAACTCGAACCCCTTGACGGTCTCGAGGGCAGACACGAACACGGTCCCAGGCTTCACCTGTGAATCCCATCGCAGAGGAGTCACCTGCAACCCGAAGG
>PMIZ01000387.1 GCA_003157225.1 Actinomycetota bacterium
CAGGATGACCTGCAGGTGCTCGGGCCGAGCCCCCGCCATGACCACCACCACGGCGATATCGCCCACCGTGTAGCGGATCATCTCCTTGGTGTCGTGGTTGAAGATCTCGCCGACCAGCTCGTCGCGCGGGCGGCCGGTGCCGGTGAGCATGTGCTCCACCCGTTCGGGCGTGGGCAGGATGACCGGGAGCCCGTCGGTCCAGCCCCGCTCGTAGAACAGGCTCTGGAGGTTGTCCTCGGTGTCGGGCGGGAGCAGTTCCTCGCGGGCGCCGCCCTCTTCGTTCATGAGCGGGAGCGGGCTGGTCGCGTCTCCGCCGGTGCCGGGGGTCTTGGTCAGCGCGTCGATGATCTCGTCGATGACCCGTTTGCCGGTGAGAGGATCGTTGCCCTCGATGTACTCCTGCAGAGTCTCGCGTGGCATGGCGACCACCGGGTGCGGGGTCCACACGAAGGGCAGCGCGACCCCCAGCGCGCGCATCTCTCTGCGCACGTGACCNNCTCGCGGCGACCGCCGCGGCGCAACCGGGTCAGCCACCTACCCCGAGAACGGCTGCATCACCCCGCTTCTTGATCTCTTCCCAGAGCGCGCTGTTGTCGTCGGCGAAGGGGCCCCCGGGCTTGCGCGCCCTCACCGTCTTGACCGAGGGCATGTGCGAGGCGAACCAGCCCTCGAGCTCTCGCATGAACTTGTAGCTGCCGCCGAAGCCGGTGTCGACGAGGTAGACGGTCTTGCCTTCCAGCGTGTCTAGACGCTTGGCGAGCTGGGCCGGGGCGGCGGTCCGGTCGACCGTCTGCACCAGGCGGCCTTCTGGGTTCAGGACTGAGAAACGCGCAGGCTGGGACATCTGGGGCCTCCTGAACATGATTCAGTATGTCTGAAAGATAGCAGCCGGCGGGGTCGGGCGCCAGGGCGGACTTCGATGACAGCACAGCCGAACTCGAACCGGGGACGCGTGCGCTCACAGGCTTCGTGAAAGCCGAATCGCGCGCTTCCCCATCACGGACGTATTCTTCCCATGTCGGCATTTCGTTCTCTCCACGACCGAAGAGGCGGAACCATGAAGATCCAGTACATGATGGAGTTTGTTTATCTCGTCGAGAAGCTGAATTTCACTGCCACCGCCAGCGAATTCCACCTAACGCAGCCTACGGTGAGCAAGCATGTGCAGATGTTGGAGGACGCGCTCGGCCTTCCGCTTCTTGCCCGCACCACTCACACCGTGGAAGTCACTGAGGCGGGAGGGGCAGCGTACGCGAGCTTCAAGAGAATCCTCCAGGAACATGACCGGCTGATGGCCGACATGGAACGACTCCGGCATGACCTGAGTGGGGAGTTGCGTGTCGGCGTGCTGTATTACGGCATCAGAGAGTATGTGCAGCCGTTCGTCAACGCCTTTCGAAAGGCCCTGCCGCAGATCAAAGTCATCTACGTTTCATGCCAGAACTATCAGGTCTTCGAACTGCTGAAGAATGGACGCATCGATATCGGCATCGTCGCCAGAGTCGACGAGGAGGCGGTTGCTCAGTTTGACTACGTTCCGATCAAGCGCGAACATCTGAAGTGCATGATCTCCAAGAACCACCCCTTGGCGAAACAAACCAGCGTCACCTTGGCGGATCTGTCCGAGCAGACGATGGTCTACCTGTCGGCCGAGAGCAGCGACCTCACGGCATTCAAAGACAAGCTCGCCTTCAAAAATGCCGTCGACGCCGTGCAGATCGACATGGTCCCCATGGTGCTTGAAGAAACAAACGGGTTCTTCTTGGCCATGGATACACTCAAGAACATGAACAGCGACAGCGTCGTGTTTCTCACCATCGATGATGCTGATCTCACCATGGAATTCGGGTACGTGTTCCCGAGACATCCCGCTAACGACGCTACGCACCTTTTCGCGGAACACCTCTATCCGCTCTAGTCATTGGGATATCGCATAAAGTGATTCCAAAGACCGATTTCCTCTGAGCGCATTGACGTCCTATCATTTCATCGGAGTTATGCCGCTATTGCATAACCGCCAGCACTGAAGACCGGCAACGCGAGTTCAGGAGATGTCGTCATGGTTCCGGAGCTCTTCAACATGCGGTTCAAGCATAGTCCCTATGTGCCATTCGATCCGAGCGTCACACCGCTGTACTCCAACTATGTGACACATGCGATGATGGGGGGGCTGCAGCCTTTTGTATACACCGATTGGCGCGACGAGGAGTTGTCCTGGCATCACAACTGCTACATACACGCCGGTCTGAATCCGATGCCGATGGTGTGGATAAAGGGCCGTGACGCACTGAAGTTCTTGAGTGAGAATTTAGTCAACGGTTTCGCCGAATTCCCGATAGCCAAGATACGTCATGGCATCATGACCAATCAATACGTCGAGATCATGTGCGACGGTCTGATTATTCGCATTGGATAAGACAAGTTCAAGACATACTGTGTTAACGGAAACGTGTTTGAACTTCTAAAGGGTAGATATGACGTCGAGTTAAAGGACACGTCCGGAGACGATTTCATCTACCAGCCAGGTGGGCCGAGGTCGCTCGAGATCGTCGAGGCGGCTACCGGTGAGGACCTTCATGACATCGGTTTCCTGTGGTCCAAGACGAGCAAGATAGACGGCATTGGCATCAGGGTCCTCCGCATCGGCATGGCGGGCTCGCTCGCTTATGAAGTCCACGGGAATTTCAAGGACTGCCTGCCTGTCTACAATGCCTTGATCGAGGCGGGGAGACCGTTTGGCCTCCGAAAGCTTGGACGGCACGCCTACTGGAATACGCACACGGAAAACGGCTTTCCGCAGAACATCATTCATTTCTTTGGAGCCATCGAACGTGACCCTGAGTACTTCGCATTCATCAGCAAGATCGCGCCGATGCTTTGTGGCTCTCTATCGGAGCTGACCGGCAGCTGCGGGCCCAGCTTCGAGGAAAGATATGTGAATCCCTTTGAGCTTGGCTGGGGGAAAGCCGTCGACTTCAATCATGACTTCGTCGGCAAAGAGGCCCTCCAGAGGATCAAGGACTCGAACCATAGGGTGATGGTGACCCTCGAGCGGGACACCGACGATGTCGTTGATGTGTGGAAGTCCGGTCTTGTCGACGGAGAGCCCTATGCCCCTATTGACGGACCTGAAGATATGCTTGAAAACGGCGAGATGGAATACCGCGCCGACCGACTATTAGCAGATGGGAAATACATCGGAATCAGCACAGGTAGGATCCATAGCTGGTTCTACAAACGGATGCTGTCTCTCTGTGTCGTTGACGCCGACTACGCGAAGATCGGCACTCGGGTTACGATCTTGTGGGGCAGCCCCGACCAGAATCAGAAGGAGATCCGTGCAACCGTCGCGCGCTTCCCCTATATGGACACCGACAGAAATGAGAGCGTCGATGTCAATGCCATGCCCAGACTGGGCACATAGCACGGTTTCCAGCTTGAGCTGGCCTCCCCGTCGACCGTCCCAGACCAGATTTGGCCGCCGTTAGGCAAACGCCTTCCCCACTCTCCGCAGCCAGACTGAGCTTCAGGCCGCCGACCAGCCAACTGCGCTCGTTTCATCTCGGAATCGTGCCGCCCAGTGTTGCAGCCCCGACCCCTGCCCCGCACCACCCGTGACCAGACTCATCCCCGGCGCCTTCTCATCTCAGGGTCCAGACAGCGCCAAGCTTCACCGTACTCTCAGTCCACGTAGCCGACGGTGCCTCTGCGCTCGCGCTCGGGGTTGCTGTAAGGGTCGGTCGCCGCCGGGTAACCAAGGAGCACGGCGCACTGGAAGGCAAAACCCTCCGGCAGGCCGGCTTCTTGAGCCAGTGCCACATCGGCGCCCAGAGCCATGCCCGGCGTCACGATGAAACACGAAGCGAGACCCAATTCGGTTGCTTGGAGCACCATGTTCTCCGCCGCGAGGGCGCAGTTCACTCCCGTATAGGGGCCGGCGGGTCCGGAGACCAGGATTGCGACCGGCGCGCCGTACATTGGTTGGTAGCCGGGAAGGGCCGCCCTCGTCCGCAGGAACTCAACGTTCGAGCCCATCATGGCTTTGCGGGTCGCATCGTTCAGGCGCTGTCTCAGTTCCGCTCGGCGGAGCACAGTCAGATGGAAGGGTCCCGCGTTCGGCGCCCAGCGACCGGCCTCCAGGACCGTCTCCACGTCGTCGGAACCTACCGGCTGGTCCAGATAGGCTCTCACGCACTTTCTCTTGGCAATGGTGTCAGAGATGCTCATAGCCGTCCTCTTCTCGTCTTCACGTGGCTTTCGAAGATACCGCTTGATGGTACCCCTGTCGTCGTCCGCCTACTCGCGGGAAGGCCAGCCGCCTGCCTCACTTGTTCCCAGCCGCTTCGTCAGCGCCGGCGGGTCTCAATAGGGCCAGAAACTCACCCCCGTACTTCTCCAGTTTCCTCTGACCCACGCCGCTGATATCCAGCAGTTCCTCGAGTGTGCTCGGCCGCACCACGGCCATCTCCCGCAGCGTGGCGTCGTGGAAGATGACGTACGCCGGCACGCCCTCCCGCTCCGCGATCTGCCTCCGCAGTGCCCGCAACTCCTCGAAGAGGGCGTCGTCGTCGGCGCTGCCTTGGGCCGTCACTGCCTCGACGTCCAAGAGTCTCGCTCCCGCCCGCCCCCGCTTGGCGCCACCCTTGGCCCTCTTGGCCCCGGCCTCCTTCTCCGCCGCCACCCGCACCCGCGGTCGCGCCACCCGCAACTCCGTCTCCCCCCGCAGTAGCGCCGCCGCCGCCGGGGCTAGCTGCAGCACCGGGTACTCCCCCATGTCCTGCCGCAGATAGCCCAGGTGCACCAGTTGCCGCAGCAGGCTCCGCCACGCCTCCGCGCTTCTGTGGGCGCCGATGCCGTAGGTGGAGAGACGGTCGTGACCGAGGTCGGCGATGCGCTGGTTCTTGGAGCCACGGAGCACGTCCACCACCTGGCCCACCCCGAACCGCTCGCGCAGCCGGTAGACGCAGGAGAGCGCCATGCGGGCGTCCTCGGTGGCGTCGTAGAGCTCGGGCGGATCGAGACAGACGTCGCAGTTGCCGCAGTCCGAGTCCATCGTCTCCCCCAGATAGCCGAGCAGCGCTCGCCGCCGGCAGGTGAGCTCTTGTGCGAAACCCACCAGCGCCCCCAGCTTGTGCTGTTCCACCGCGACCCGCTGCTCGTTCTCGCCCCCGTCGATGAGGGCCCGCACCCGGACGGCGTCCTCCCAGCCGAACAGCATGAGCGCGTTCGCCGGCAGCCCGTCCCTGCCCGACCGGCCGATCTCCTGGTAGTAGCCCTCGAGATGCTGGGGCAGGTCCCAGTGGACCACGAACCGGACGTTGGTCTTGTCGATCCCCATCCCGAAAGCGACCGTCGCCACCACCATCCGGATCCTGTCAAAAATGAACGCTTCCTGAACCTGGTCGCGCTCCTCCGCCGCCAACCCCGCGTGGTAGGCCGCGGCGGCGATGCCGCGTTCGCGCAGGTGACCGGCCAGCTCCTCGGTGCGCTTGCGGGTGGAACAGTAGATGATCCCGGCCTCTCCCTCGTGGGCTGCAAGGAAACGCTGAAGCTGAGAATGAGGGTTGTGTTTCTCCACCACCTCGAGCCGGATGTTGGGCCGGTCGAAGCTGGACATGAAGCAGGCCGCCTGCTGGAGCCCCAACTGGTAGCGGATGTCATCGCGGGTGTGCGGGTCGGCAGTGGCCGTGAGCGCGATGAGCGGCACGCCGGGGAACCGCTCCCGCAGCCGCCCCAGCGCCACATATTCGGGCCGGAAGTCATGCCCCCACTGCGAGATGCAGTGCGCCTCGTCGACGGCGATCAGGGCGACCCTCGCCGCCGGCGCTCCGCCGTCCCCGTCCGACGCTCCCGCCTCGTGACCGTCACCCGGCGCGGAGCCCGGCGCCGCGCGCAGAGCGGCCAGCCGGTCGAGGAACCCGTCACTAGTCACCCGCTCCGGCGACACGTAGAGAAGATCGAGCCTGCCATTCATCAAGTCGGCCAGCACACGCCGGGCGGCCCCAGCCTCCAGCGACGAGTTGTACGCGGCGGCCCGCACCCCGTAGGCGCGCAGCGCGTCCACCTGGTCCTTCATCAGCGAAATCAGCGGCGACACCACGATGCCGGTGCCCAGCCGCAGGATGGCGGGGATCTGGTAGCAGAGCGACTTGCCGCCCCCGCTCGGCATGAGCACGAAGGCGTCCTCCCCACGCAGCACCGTCTCGATGACGTCCCGCTGGTTCGAGCGGAAAGTGGAGTAGCCGAAGACGGTGCGGAGGATGTGCTCGGGAGAAGGCGCCATGGGCCCAATCATACAGATGGGCCGACGCGTCAGGCTGCACCGAAGGGCCTACGGACGAAGTCCCGGATGAGTCTGCGGCTCCCCCCTCGGGCGGGGGAGCCGCGACATCCGTTCGCTCCCTTACGACTCAGTCGTCCACGTAGCTATTTGCCGACGACTATTGGCTTCCTATCGGGCGTGGCCAGCTTCTTCACCGATTCCTCGTTCAGCTCCACGCCCAGCCCCACCCCGTCGGGCGGATACAGGAACCCGTTCTCGTAGCGCGGCGGTTTCATGGCCAGATCGTCTTTGATGGGCGCGCTCACCGTGTCGTAGATGTTGTAGAGGTTCAGCGGGCCGATGGCTTCCTGTTCGATCCTGCCCATCCAGGCCGTCGCGCCCAAGAAGGCCGCTTCCGCGGCACTGCCCAGGCCGGAGTTGACCATGCACCCGCACATCACCGGCATGTTGGCGGCCTGCGCCACGCACACCCACCGCCGCGATTTCAGAATGCCGCCGGCCTTGGGCACCTTCAGGAAGAAGCCATCCGCGGCATCCTTCTCGATTATCTGCTGCAGGTGGCCGAGCTCGGCAGCGGACTCGTCCGCGAAGATGGGCACGTCTACCTTGCGGCGCAGCCTCGCCAGGCCGTCTATATCCCACCACGGTACCGGCTGCTCCGACAGACAGACGTCGTAGTTGCCTATTCTCTGCAGAACGTACAGCGCCTGGTGGTACATCCAACCGCCGTTGGCGTCTATCATCACTTTGACCTTGCTCCCTACCGCCGCCCGCAAGGCTCCTATCATCTCGACGTCTTCATCCGGGGAGTGCGCGCCTACCTTCAATTTCAGGCCCCGGAAACCAGCATCAACCAGCGCCTTGCCCTCCGCTCCCACGGCTTCGGCCGTTCCCGAGGACATCACGAACGCCAGCGGGATCTTCGGATTGGAAAGACCACCGAGGAGTTTGTAAACAGGCACGCCGAGCGCCTTACCCATAAGGTCGTGGAGGGCGTAGTCCACCACCGCCTTGGACTGGCTGTTGGAGCGGGTGGCTTTGTCCATCTTCGCCACGATGGTCTCAATGTTGAATGGGTCTTCCCCGATGAGCATGTGCGGCGCGAAGACACGCGTGAGGTTGTACATGATGGAGTCCTGGCTCTCGCCCATGTACCAGAGAGAGGTATCGCCGGTCTCCGCGACCCCGGTGATGCCTTCGTCCGTGTGAATCTTGATGACGACCGAATCCGCCTGCGTGACGGGCCCACCGGACATGATGATGGGCTTGACGAAGGGGATGGATACCGGGATGCACTCGACCTTGGTGATTCTCATCCTGAACACCTCTGGAGCTGGTTTGACTTCCTACTTGCGGGCGTCTACCTGTATCTAGTTTACATGTATTAAGCAATCCATTTGGCACTTGAAGCGGAGGTGCTCCGCGCCACCCCTACCCCTTGTAAGTGATCACTAACTTATGCTAGGGTGGGCGCATGACACCGGAACTACGCACAAGCAAGGACGAGCGAAGGCGCCAGATCATTGAGGCCGCCATGTGTGAGTTCGCCCTGGGCGGCTTTCACGGCACATCGGTAGAGGCAATCGCCAAGCGGGTCGGCGTGTCGCAGCCGTACCTCTTCCAGCTCTTCGGCACCAAGAAGTATCTCTTCATCGCCGCCGTGCGGCGGGCGTTCGAGCGCACCGTCGGAACGTTCCGGGCGGCGGCGGCCGAGGCCGGCAACGATGCCGGCACCAAGGCCGTGCTCATGGCCATGGGCCTCGCCTACCAGCGCCTTCTGGCCGACCGCACGCTCCTTCTCATGCAGATGCAGGCTCACGTGGCGTGTGACGACGAGGAGATCCGCGAGGTGGTGCGCGAGGAGATGATGCGCCTCGTCAGCTTCGTCCAATCGGCCTCCGGAGCGCCCGACGACGATGTGTGCGAGTGGCTTGCCAGAGGCATGCTGATGAACGTCGTGGCAGCCATCGACCTCGCCGGCGTCGACGCCCGCTGGGCGCGACTGATGTGTCCCTTCGACGAGGAGGGACACAAGAAGTAGGAGACGTGGCGGCCGGCTTTGGGCCGGATCCGCCTTTTCTCTAGCTCTGGAAAGTAAGTGAGTACTAAGTCAGGAAGGGGTCAAGCGGGATGAGTCAGAGAGCGATAACCATCTGGACTTTCGTCGTCACGTCGTTGGCGATATTCATGGTCTCGCTGGACAACCTGGTAGTGACCACCGCTTTGCCAGTGATCAAGGCCCACCTCGGCGCCTCACTGTCCAGCCTCGAGTGGACCGTCAACGCCTACACCTTGACGTTCGCGGTCTTGCTGCTCACCGGCGCCGCGCTTGGCGACAGATTCGGGCGCAAGCGGGTCTTCCTGGCCGGCCTTACGCTCTTCACGCTCGGCTCGGCGATGGCCGCGCTGGCCCCGAGCATCGGGACGCTTGTTGCGGCCCGGGCTCTGCAGGGCGTCGGTGGCGGCATTGCCGCCCCACTCACCCTGACCATCCTCTCCGCCGCGGTCCCGCCGGCTCGTCGCGGACAGGCGCTCGGCATCTGGGGCGGCATCTCCGGCCTCGCGGTGGCTATCGGCCCGGTCGTCGGCGGCGCAGTCGTCGATGGCCTCTCGTGGCAGTGGATCTTCTGGATCAACGTGCCCATCGGCGCCGTGCTGCTTCCCATCGCCTGGCGCCGGCTCACCGAGTCCACCGGCCCCAACCGTTCGCTCGACCTGCCGGGCTTGGGTTTCATCAGCGTCGGCCTGCTTGGCTTCGTCTGGGGCCTTGTGCGCGGCAACGAGCACGGGTGGACGAGTCTCGGCGTCGCTGGCCCCATCGCGGCGGGCGTCGTCCTGCTGGCCGCCTTCATCCTCTGGGAGCGCCGCACCACCGAGCCGATGGTCCCGCTCCGCTTCTTCCGCAATCGCGCCTTCTCAGCCGCCAACGTCACCTCGCTACTGATGAGCTTCGGCATGTTCGGCGCCATCTTCCTACTGGCCCAGTTCCTGCAAGTCGTGCAGGGCTACTCGCCCTTGGAGGCCGGGCTGCGCACCTTGCCCTGGACGGCCATGCCGATCCTCGTGGCGCCTATCGCCGGTACCTTGAGTGACCGCATCGGGGCCCGGCCGTTGGTGGTGGCCGGCATGGCGCTGATGGCGACAGCCATGGGCTGGTTCGCGGTGATCACGTCGCCAACCGTGGCCTACAGCTCCGAGGTCCCGCCCCTCGTGTTGGCGGGTGTCGGCATGAGCCTCTACTTCGCCCCGCTAGCAAACCTAGTGCTGAGCACGGTGCGGCGCAAGGAGGAGGGCAAGGCCAGCGGCGTGAACAACACGGTCCGCGAGGTCGGGGGAGTGCTGGGCGTCGCAGTGCTGGCAACCATATTCTCGAGGGTCGGCGGCTACGCGAGTCCACAGCTTTTCGTCGACGGACTGCGAGTCGCCCTCTGGGTCAGTGCCGCCGCGGTTGGCGCGGGAGCCCTAGCCGCGATCACCATCCCGCCTCGGCAGGACGTGGTGGCGGACTCGGTCTCGCTTCTCGAGCCGCTATTCGAGCGGCCGGCGCAGAACGTTGCCGTCGGTCACGACGCCGCGGATGCGATCCGTCTACAGGCTGGTGGCCTGTCAGCGGAGCCGACGGGGAGCGAGTAGCGGGATTCCACTTCGACCACCGTTCGAAACTGTCCTCCCAGCCTACGCTCGAGGACGTTACGAACTCTCATGGAGGTTGGATCGCTGCGAGACAGGAAGGTCCGCAGCCGCAAGAAGTCGTTGACCGGTGAGATGATCGACGAGTAGGTGTCAGCGCCGCTCACTTCCGGGTGCTTCTCATACCTTCTGAACCATTCCTCGACGTCCGCCCACCGCCAGACTCGACTCCGTCCCGCCCCAACCCTCGTGGTGGGACGCCGCCTGGGCCGCTCACTCGCCCACCCCCCACCCCGTCCAGAATCGGCCACCATACATATTATTAATGTGCGCATTGACTTTTTTAATATATCGTCCGATACTGGTTCCAGTATTCAACGAAAGGGGCGCCCATGGCCCGATGGAACGAACTGACTGATCTGACCGGCGACCGGCCGTTTGTCGTCACCAGCGTCCGGCTGGAAGGGAGTGGCGTCACCATCGGCGGCGACTTCGAACTCCCTTTGCTCGCCAACCTCAGGTATGAGGACCAGGTGTTCGTGAGCGAGTTCGTCCGCTGTCACGGCAACATCAAGTATATGGAAAAGGCGTTCGGCATCAGCTACCCCACCGTCAAGAACCGCCTCAACAAGATCATCCAGCAACTGCAGCTGGTGGAGGTTGTACAGGTCACGGCCCACGATGAGGTCTTCGACCTCCTCGAGCGGGGCGAGATCACGGTGGCCGAAGCCGCGGAAAGGTTGGACAAATGAAGTGCCCGCCCTATCTGGTGTCCATGAGGATCCAGGAACAGGAGCGGACCAAGTTCCGGCTCTGGTTCCCACTCTTCATCCTGTGGCCGCTGCTCGCCGTATTCGTGTTGCTGACTGTGATCGCGGCCTTGCTGGCCGATCTCTTCAGCCTCGTCGCCCAATACCGGCCCGGCTACACGCACTTTCTCTTCGGGGTCCTCGGTGTGGTCGGTGAGACCCGGGGCACCGAAGTGTTCGTTCAGGACAAGACTCACAACAGCCGGACCGTGGCGCTCACGCTCCGGTAGCCAGAAGACAAGAAAGGAAGAAGCACCATGGGAGACGATCGCACCCGCATACTCGACCTCCTGGCCGCCGGCAAGATATCGGCGGAAGAAGCAGCCCGGCTCCTCGACGCCCTCGGCGGCAGCGCCGGTGGCGGCCAGACAGGCGGAGCCGACTCGTCGGCGGGCGGCACAGGCGCGGGCGGCGCCGGCAGCTCGAGCTGGACCAAGACCACGGCCGGCGCGGCGCCCAAGTTCCTCTTCGTCAAAGTAGTCAGCGTCAAGGGCGACAACGTCAACGTCAAGATTCCGCTCAGCCTGGTGCGGGCCGGCCTTAAACTCACCGCGCTCATCCCCAAGCCGGCGGCCGACCAGATCAACAAGACCATGGCCGAGAAGGGCATGTCGTTCGACCTCGCCAGCGTCAAGCCCGAGGATCTCGAGGACTTGGTGGATTCCATGCGGGAGATGGAGATCAACGTCGACGCCCAGAGTGGCGACACGGTTCGGGTGTACGCGGCGTAGGCGCGGGCAACCAACCAGATGTTGATCGCGCCACGGCCGCGGCCCATGGGCCTTTAGGCCCAGGACGGCAAGGGGCTCAAGGGAGTTCCGGTAGACCTGGCAGTCTCGGGGCGCAAGTGGCGACGCACGAAGCCCGCCGGACGCCCCGGAAGCGGCCCTAAGCAGAAAAGTGAGGCAGGACTCGCGGCGGAGCTATCATTGCCTTGACTATTACGAAGTTAGTAGTACTATGCAATTGTTAGCAGCTGGAGGTTGCCAACGGTGGCGAATCGCGCGTACGCCATCCGGAACAACCAGACGAGAAGCGGAACCAGGCAAGTAGTCCAGACGAAGTCAGTCAAACGAACGCGGCAAAGGGGTTCAACGATGAGAACGCTACGGAACGTCTTCCGGCGCAAATTGAGGGTGCTTCTGACCATCTTCGGCATCACCATCGGGGTGCTGGCGCTGGTGGTTATGGGCAGCATGGCCGAGAAGATCAACATGCTGGTCTCGGGCGGCACGAAGTACTACTCCGACAAGGTCACCGTCCAGGCTGCAGGGACCTCCCTGTTCGCCGACTCGCCCCTCTCCCTCACCAAGTACGACGCCATCAAAGCCGTGCCGGGCGTGGCTGAAGTCTCGGCCGGCATCGGCACGATGCTCAACACCGAGCAGGGTGCCAGCTTCGGCATGCCCGACATGATCATAGGCAGTGACATGCGGGGCCAGAACCGCGAGAGCTTCAAAATCACCTATTCAGATGGCCGCGCGCTCACCCCCAACGACGCCGGCTCGGTGGTGCTCGGCTCCGACATGGTCAAGAAGCTCGGGGGCAAGGTAGGCGGCGTCGTCACCATCCGCGGTGAGCGGTTCAAGGTGGTGGGAATCATGAACAAGACGCTGACCGCTCCCGACACCTCCGTCTACATGACCCTCGCTGACGCGCAGCGCATCTATATGCAGGACGTCCCCGAGGTCATGCGCGGCCAGGTAAACCGGTCCGACCTGGTGACCTCCTTCGTGGTCTACCCCGCCCAGGGAACCAACCCTGAACAGCTCGCAGCCAGCATCAACAAGGCCGTCTCAGGGGTTAGCGCCACCGGACCCAAGGCCTTCCAGGACCAAGTCGCCAGCTCCATCAGCGTCTTCAACGCCATCCTCTACGGCATCGCCATCATCGCGCTCTTCGTGGGCGGGCTCTCGGTGATCAACACCATGACCATGTCGGTGAGCGAACGCACCCGTGAGATCGGTGTCCGCAAGGCCATCGGCGCCTCCGACCGCCAGATCGTCGGTCAGTTCCTCTCCGAGTCGGCCGTCATCGGCCTCATCGGCGGGGTCTCGGGACTGTTCCTGGGCTGGTTAGCCGCCACCGTGACCAACAGACTGCTGGAATCCCGCAACCTCAACCTCTTCCTCGTATCGCCCAGGCTGGCCATCGGGGCCGTTGCCTTCGCCATCCTCTTGGGCCTGGTGAGCGGACTCTATCCCTCCCTGCACGCGGCCCGGCTGCAGCCGGTGCTCGCCCTCCGGTACGAGTAACGGCGCCCAGCTACAAATAGGAGCTACACATGGAAACCGTAGAAACCATTGGCAAGACAAGAATCGGTAGCGAGATCGTGACCTACACCCACGACACTGCGCCGGCCGGCACGGAGCCTCGCGCTCGTCGCAGAACCATCATCCGCGGCGACGGCATCTACAAGCGCTACGTCATGAGCAAGGACAACTACGTCGACGCCCTCCAGGACGCCTCCCTCGAGATCGGCGAAGGCGAGATGGTCGCCGTCATGGGTCCCTCCGGCTCGGGAAAGTCGACCCTACTGCATGTCCTCGGTTGCCTTGACTCCGTGAACTCAGGCGAGGTCTGGCTCGACGGCCGCCGGGTAGACAACCTCCGCCGTGCCGACCTGGCCCGCCTGCGCCGGAACGAGGTGGGGTTCATCTTCCAGACCTTCAACCTCGTATCAAGCTTCACCGCTCTCGAGAACGTCATGCTGGCCGCCGAGTATGCCGGCAGGAACCGGCGCGAAGCGCGCGATCTGGCGAAGAATGCTCTCTCGCTTGTGGGGCTGTCCGACCGAGCGGGACATCGTCCGGCCGAGCTGTCGGGTGGTCAGCAGCAACGGGTTGCCATCGCGAGGGCGCTGGTGAACGATCCGGCAGTGATCTTCGGCGACGAGCCCACGGGCAACCTCGACTCCGCCAGTTCGGCCGAGATCATCGACATGATGCACCAGATCAACCGCGACACCGGCACCACCTTCGTTCTGGTGACGCACGACTCCAGAGTGGCCGAGCGCTGCGACCGGGTGTTCCAGATGCTGGACGGCAGGGTGACCAATGGGCATCGCGACGGCGATTCGCCGCACGGGCTCGAGGCGGTTTGAGCGGCGCCGGCGCGACGCACGGGCCCGAGGCGGCCTGAGCGGCGCCGGCGCGACGCACGGGCCCGGCACCGTGCGACGCGCGCGGCTGACCTGGGCGCCTTTCCTATCGGCCCCTAGCCACGGCCAAGGAGGCGGGAGAATCCCGCCTCCTTGGCGTTTCTGCTTCTTCCCGTCGCGAAATGCTAACGAAGCTTTTACGCAGCCCTGAGTTCTCGTCGACATACTGGCGTGCCTGGGACTGACTACGATCGTTGAGGTGGCCGAATGCGGACCCTACGAAACGTCTTCCGGCGCAAGCTGAGAGTGCTGCTCACCATCTTCGGCATAACCATCGGCGTGCTGGCGCTGGTGGTCATGGGCAGCATGGCGGAGAAGATCAACATGATGGTGTCCGGCGGCACCAAGTTCTACTCCGACAAGGTGACGGTCGGCACCGCGAGCAGCAGCATGTTCTCCACCGGGCCACTCTCCCTCAGCAAACAGGCCGCCATCAAGGCGGTGCCCGGGGTGGCCGAGGTCTCGGCCGGCATCGCCGCCCTTCTCAATACCGATACCTCCATCTCCTTCGGCATGCCGGCCATGATCGAGGG
Source organism: Actinomycetota bacterium (assembly GCA_003157225.1). The sequence goes on from PMIZ01000387.1 coordinate 14,416, forward strand.
AAGCGACATGCGCGGCCAGAATCTGGAGAGCTTCAAGATCAGCTACTCCAGCGGCCGGGCGCTCAAGCCCGGCGAAACTGGCTCTGTGGTCGTGGGGTCCGACCTGGTGAAGAAGCTCGGCGCCAAGGTCGGAGGCACGGTGACCGTGCGGGGCGAGCAGTTCAAGGTGGTCGGGATCATGGACAAGACGCTCACCGCTCCAGACACCTCGGTGTGGATGACCCTCACCGACGCGCAGCGGCTCTACGCTCAGGACCTGCCCGAAGTCATCCGCAGCCAGGTGAATGTCAGCGACCTTGCCACCTCCTTCGTGGTCTACCCGACCTCGGGCACCGACCCGGAGACGTTGGCGACGGCCATCAACAAGGCCGTCCCCGGCGTCAAGGCCACCGGCCCCAAGGCCTTCCAAGAGCAGATAGCGAGCGCCACCAAGATCTTCAGCGCCATCCTCTACGGCATCGCCATAATCGCGCTCTTCGTCGGCGGCCTCTCGGTGATCAACACCATGACCATGTCGGTTAACGAGCGCACCCGCGAGATCGGGGTGCGCAAGGCCATCGGTGCGTCCGACGGCCAGATCGTGCGGCAGTTCCTGTCGGAAGCCGGTGTCATCGGCCTGCTCGGCGGAGTCTCCGGACTGTTCTTGGGCTGGATCGCCAGCGTGATCGCCAATAGGCTCCTGGAAGCGTCCGACCTCAACCTCTTCCTGGTCACTCCCCGGCTGGCCATCGGCGCGGTGGTGTTCGCCATCGTCCTGGGACTGGTCAGTGGCCTCTACCCCTCGCTACATGCCGCGCGGCTGCAACCTGTCGCCGCCCTACGGTACGAATAGGAGCACCTCATGGAAACCACCACCCAGCAAGCCCCGCAGGCGATCATCCGAGGCGTCGATATCCACAAACGCTACGTCATGGGCAGAGACAACTTCGTCGACGCGCTGCAGGGCGCCTCGCTCGAGGTCCAGCCGGGCGAGATGATCGGAGTCATGGGCCCCTCCGGCTCCGGCAAATCCAC
>PMIZ01000266.1 GCA_003157225.1 Actinomycetota bacterium
GCGGACGGGGCTTTTGACACGGCGGAAGAAGACGCGCGGCTCCAGGCGACCAACGAAAGGCGAGGACAAGGCTCTGATCTACGCGATCGCCAACCAGAAGGGCGGGCTCGGTAAGACCACCACCGCTATCAATTTGGCCGCCAATCTAGCCCAGTCTGGGGAGAAAGTGCTGCTCGTGGACATGGATGGGCAGTCCAACGCTTCCCATGGGCTCGGCGTGCGGGTGGCAAAAGGCGAGCCGGCAATCCTCGACGTGCTACTGGGAGAGCGATCGCTTGCCTCGGTGATCAGGCCCACGCAGGTGCCACGATTGGACGTTGCCCCCTCGTCTCCGGACATGGCGGGCGCGAGCGTGCTCATGCCGTCACTTGAAGGCCGCGAGTTCAGGCTCAGAAGAGCTCTTGTGGGGGCGGACCTGCCCAGCGCGGATTACTCATACGTCTTCATAGACTGCCCACCGTCGTTGGGACTTCTCACAGTCAACGCGCTGGTGGCTGCACAACAAGTGATAATTCCGGTGCAAGCCGAGTACTACGCGTTGGAAGGGCTGGCGCAATTGATGTCGACGGTAGCGGCTGTGAAGGAACGGCTGAATCCGTCGCTTCGTATCGCCGGCCTGGTCCTCACCATGGTCGACCCTCGGACCACTCTGGCTCGTCAAGTAGAAGAAGAGGTTCGGAACCATTTTCCCGAACTCAGCTTCAAGACGACAGTTCCCCGGAATGTACGGTTGGCAGAAGCGCCCAGCCACGGCGTTCCCGTGTCGATGCTCGATCCGCGCTGCGCGGGGTCAGATGCCTACTTCGATCTCGCCGTGGAAGTAGTGGACCATGGCTAGGAAGACCGGACTGGGGAGAGGCCTGGCAGCCCTTCTCGGCGAAGACAGCCACGAGGACGCCCTGGCGGCGGTCTCCATCTCCGTGCCACAGCCTGGCAGTGGGTCGGCGGGCGTCATCGACATCCCTGTCAATACCATCCGACGCAATCCTCGGCAGCCGCGCCGCGTCATCGACGCCTCCGCTCTCGACGAACTGGCGAGCTCGATCGCGGCGGTCGGTGTCGTCCAACCTGTGATCGTGAGAGATACGGAGGAAGGCTACGAACTCATCGCCGGAGAGCGCCGCTGGAGGGCGGCCCAACTGGCTGGGTTCACGGTGGTCCCCGCCATTGTGCGCAAGGCCTCGGACGTGGAGAGCTTGGAACTCGCGCTCATCGAGAATGTGGTGCGCCAGCAGCTGAACCCCGTGGACGAAGCGTACGCCTTGAAGGTCCTTCTCGAGGATCTCGGGGTCACACAGGAGAATCTCGCCGCGCGGGTGGGCAAGAGCCGCTCGGCCATAGCGAACAAGATGCGGTTGCTCGATCTGCCCGCGGCGGTGCAGGAGTACCTTGCCAGCGGAAGCCTATCGGAGGGGCATGGTCGCGCGCTCCTTGGACTTGGCGAGAAGGGACGGCAGGTGCAGTTGGCTCGCCGAGTGGTGGACAAGGGACTCTCTGTCCGTCAGGTAGAGGATGAGGTGAGGCGCATGGCCGAAGACGCCGGGCGCGCGAGCGGACCAAAGAGTCGAGGCCCCGGCGCCGAGTCTACGCTCGACAGCGGGCTTCTGGACGACGTTCGCGACGCTCTCTTTGGACTGCTCGGAGTGACGCCTCGCGTGAAAGGTAAGGGCGCCGGCGGCGTGGTAGAGGTACCCTTCAAGGATGCAGATGAGCTGCGGAGTTTCGTCGAGCGCGTTCGCTTCCTGTAGAGCGAGGCAAGACTCCTTTTCGCATCCAGGAACCACGCCGCTACCGTGGAGCGTCCCAGAACCACACGGTGCGAGGGCCAGCCCGGCCACGCACCCGTTCTTTCGAATACAACCTTAGTGGAAGGGGATAAGAGGTGGATTCACTGAAAGGCAAGAGCACCCGCAGCAAATTGACCCGGCTCGTCCTTGTCGCCGCGGTGGGGGGTCTGTTGGCCACCATGTTCGTGAGCGGGTGCGGCGTAGCGTCGGCTGCAGGCACTCCGGCGACCGTGGAGAGCGCTTCTGGCGCGTCCGGTGAGGCGGCAGGCAGCACTATTACCGTAGTGGGTTCGGCCACCGTGAGCAACGCGCCCGATCAAGCGGTTGTCACGCTATCGGTTGAAAGTGACGGCAAGGATCCAGGCACGGCGATGAACGCCAACTCGGCCGCGGTGTCCAAGGTCCTCGCGCGTCTCAAGACGGAAGGCGTGGCGAACGATTCGATCGTAACCTCGAACGTGAGCGTGTACCCGCTGCGTGACTACAACCCGACGACTGGGGCCGAGACTCTGACCGGCTACCGCGCCCAGAACACTGTCACCGTCACGCTTTCCGACACTACGGCAGTAGGAAAAGTGCTTGCCGCCGCGGTGGAGAGCGGGGTTACGAACATCTCCGGTCCGGTGTGGGAACTCAAAGATGACACGGCGGCCGTCGTCGCGGCGCTGAAGAAGGCCGTTGCGAACGCGCAGATCAAGGCTGAGGCTCTGGCGAACGCGGGAGGGGTCAGCGTCGGCGCCGTGGTAATGATGAACGAAGGCACCGTGGACCAGCCGGTCTACCCTGTCTACGCCGCCGACGCCGCCGCGGGGCAGGCGAGCAAGGTCAACAGCGTTCCCGTCAGCCCCGGCACTCTCGACGTCACCGCCACGGTAACGGTCACGTACGCCCTGAATCGGTAGGTCTGTTGCTTGCCGTTGGCTCGTTGCTATGATGCATCCATGGGATACTCGACGCTAGTCACACGTGATTCAGGTTGCGGGTCCTGGATCGTCATGGTGAGGGTCAGCCTTAGCCGGATCGAGAGTAACGACCTGTTCTTGTCCGGCGACGCGATGGTCTCCTGGCCTGTCGAGGGGCTTCAGGTGACGGCAACGGGAGATCCCAGGTTGGAGCGCACGGGGATGTTTGTCTCGGAGGTAGCCGCCCGCCCGTTTGGGCTGGGCATCCGGTATCAGGAGCAGAGCCAGGCTGAACGGGCGGCTACCCTTCTCCGCACGCAGTTCGCGCAGATCGGCATCAAAGAGGAGGCCTGAGTGAACGGCGGTGCGACCCCCATCCAGAGCGACCCACTGAAAGAGGCGCTGGCGGAGTACATGGGCATCCCCGGGATGAAGGCAGCGCTACTGGTCTCGGACCAGGGCCTCATGATCAGCTCGGTGGCCGACGACGGAGTCGATACCGACAGCATCGCGGCCCTGGCCATCGATACGGTATCCACGGTTCAACGATTCGGGCTTCAGGTCCAGGCAGGCTATCTGGACACCATGAGGATCGAGTTCGACCACCTGACCGTGGTGCTCGCCCCCTTTGCACCTGACGTCATGCTCGCACTTGTCGCGGCCGCCGGCTCACTGGGGGCGATGTCAGGCGACCTCTCCCCCATCCTGAGGCCTGGGACCGCCGCCAGCTGACGCACGACCCTCCAGTGAGACTCGCCGTAGCTACCTTCCGGTCTTAGGTCTTACCATCTTGCCACACCGGCCGAGAGAAGCCGCGCCGCGCGCGGGTCGCTGGGCTGAAGTCGTTGGGGTCTACCGGGAACCAGCCCCCCCGGAACCCCCCCGCCTACCGGCCAGCTGTCCGCAGGCGCCTTGGATGCTGGCGCCTTTGCTCTGCCTCACGACGGTCTCGATATGAGCGGCGATGAGGACGTCCTTGAAGGCGGATACCGCGGCGGGGGTCGAGGGCTGAAACGCCACGTGCGTACCGGCCCGCGGCACGGGGTTCCAGTTCAGCAGGTTCACGGCCACCACGTGTCCCTTGAGAAGCCCCGCGAGTGCCCGCGCATCTTCCACCGAATCGTTGACGCTCCTGAGCAACACGTATTCGATCAGAAGCTTCCGACGGGTCAGGGCGAAGTGCTCCCAGGAGGCCGCGAGAATCTCCGCGAGGGGATGGCGGAAGCGCTGGGGCACGAGGAAGGCTCGGGTCTGGTCGTCGGCGGCGTGGAGGGAGACTGCGAGGTTGACTTGAGGCTCGGCACGCGCGAGGCGCACAATGCCGCTCGGGATGCCGATGGTCGAGACCGAGATGGCCCGATGGGCAAGGCCGAGTCCGCGAGAGTCGGTGAGTATCCGTATGGAGTCAAGAACTGCCTGCAGATTGAGGAGAGGCTCCCCCATCCCCATGTAGACTAGGTTGGAGATCCGGCGGCCCTCTTCGCCACTGATCGCGCTGCAAGCCCGCACCTGGTCGACGATTTCCGCCGACGTGAGATTGCGCTCGAGCCCCATGGCGCCTGTGGCGCAGAAGAGACACGCGACCGGACAACCCACCTGACTTGACGCGCACACAGTGACCCGCTCCCGGTAGCGCATGATGACGGTCTCCAGCCGCTTCGCGTCGCGCGCCGATAGCAGCAGCTTGGTGGTGCGGTCGGGAGCGGTGCGGGCCTCCACCTCGGCGAGGGTAGATGCACCGAGGGTATCAAGCGTCGCCCGCACGTCTGAAGGCAGAATGGTTGCTTCTGAGAAAGGCCGAAGCGGCCTGCGGAGCAGATGCTCGAATACCTGGGAATAGCGATAGGTAGGTGACGAAAGCCCGAGCAGCGCCTCGGAGATATCCGGTCGATAGGCAGCCAGCAGCGCCTCGGGTGACGGTGGGCGCTCGCGCGGCTCTGGGCGGTCGGGCGAGGATGGACGGTCGGGCAACGGGAGGCGTTCGGCCGCTGGCGGCTTGCGCGGGCCGGCCCCGGGAGGCCCGGCAGGTCGAGAGCGAGGGCCGCGCGCGCGGGGGGCAGGCGGCTCCTCAGTCCGAGGCCCCCGAGCGCGGGGCTTCGGCGGCGGCGGCTGCCGCGAGGGCGATCCCCGGTCGGGACGGTGGGCTGGCGCCTCTCGGCGCGACCCCGTCGGCGACGAGTCCGGGGACTGTCGTTGCTGGTCCTTGGGTCGGCGCTGTGAACCGCCGACGCGCGTCTTGCCGGCCGCCTGGAACCCGCTCCGCCTCACGTTCGCGCCTCGGTGGCGTCTGGCGAGGGCTGCCCCGCGGGCGATAGTCGGACCTTCATACCTCGGTCGAGCAGAAGCACCTGAGCGGCGCTCGCCGAGTTGAGCGCGAGGGCCACCTGTCCCCAAGAATCACAAACGACCCCTAGCTCACCGGGTCGGAGTTCTCCGTAGTTGCCGACCACCCGCGCGGTCCATTCGGGCAACTCTTCGCCCACTACGTCCACCTGTACGTGCCCAAGCCGTGGCGGGAGGTCGCAGAAGCGAAGCGCCAGCCCGACGTTGCCGAAACGGTCGATCTCGATGACTTCCGCGATCGAACCGGCCGGGGTGGTCTCGGCGAGCGGCTGGACCGGCCGCACCAGAGTGGAAGGGTCCAGCTGACCGGCGCACAGAGCCGGATCGGCCGCGCCCGCCAAGAGCGCAGCGGCCGGGGCGAAGACGTCGCGCCCATGGAACGAGGAGCAGATGCGGTCAGCAGGCAGACCAGCGGCGGCACGTACGCGAACCTGGTCGAGGAGCCAGGCCGTCTGCAGGCCGCCAAGAGCCTCGGCCGCGTTCAACAGGACCCCGTTGTCGGGACCCACCAGAAGATCTCCCCGGACCGTTGAAAGCGCGAGGGGGCGCCTGCCTTGTTGGACTCCGGGGCCGACGATGGCAACGTGAACCGCGGGCGGGTAGAGCGGAGCGATGCGTTCTAGCACCAGAGCGGCAGCTCCGACGTCGCCGACCGGTATCTCGTGCGAGATGTGGAAGATGCGGGCCTGGGGCCGGATTCGGGCCACCATGGCCTCGCAAACGGCCACGTATCCGCCTCCCCACCCGGAGTCGCTGAGAAACGTGATGATGTCGGTGCCGTCCATGCCCATCCCCATCATTCAGAAGTGACGCCCACCGAGTGAAACACGTGCTCGATCATGCCACGCCGCCCTATCCGCACCACTAGGCCGATGCTGCCAGACACCTGCAACTCCGGCCCTCTGAGCGGGACGGAAACTTCGAGCACCTTCTTCCAGGCCGCCTGGACCGGCCCCGTGAGGGCCGCGTCCTGACTGCAGGTTACCTCTATTAGGCCGCCTCCTACTAGCCTCAATCCGGCCACCCGGTCGTCGGCCAAGCGCAAGCCGGCCACCCGGATCTCGATTTCGAGGCCGGCAAGGTCCGAGGAATCGCGGGGAGTAACGAGCAGGCACAGTGAAGACCCCTGCCACCCGAACCGCACTTCTTCGATGCGCGTGGTGTCGGAGGGTTGCATGGTGGAGGAATACTCGGGCGTCAGAAAGCCTGCCGCTTGCCACTCGTCCGGCTCCGCGAGGCCGTCGATGGTTGGGGCGATGGGAGCGGTGGGCTCCGCGGGCCGGATTGAGGGCACCGGCTCGAGGATGGGAAAGAACAACTCCACCGGAACCGGATGTGCAAGGGCGTGATAGACCGCCTGCAGATGCAGGCGGAAATTGAGGTCCCAGACGTAGTCCAGCTCGGTGTGGTGGTGATTCCCGAACCACCAGAACCAGTCACTTCCCTCGGCGACCAGTATGTGGCGCCAGACAGCGGCGGCGTCTTGCTCTGCCGCCTCCTGTGCCCCCGCCAGGGGTTTGGCTTCCTCGGCGGCGTTGGCGGCTAAGGTGGCCTCCGGCTGCGGGCGGCCGTCCTGGGAGCGCTGGTCCTGTGCGCGGGCGGCCAAGTCACTGGTGGCCAGCTCGCGGGCGGCCAAGTCGCGGGCCCGGTGAAGGAGTGGCCAGGCCCTGTTGTGCCCGTTGTCGCCGCTCCAGGTGCGCAGGTCGCCGCCGATCCAGGAGCCGGTGTGTAACCAGTTCAGATGTCGGGTGGCGGGCGAGCCGGCAAGATGCTCCGATATGGTGACCGATTGCAGGGAGTCATCGGCGGAAAGGCCTTCGTACAAGTGGCCGAGAAAGTCTCGCCCGTCGCGTGGATAGTATTCCCAGGCGTTTTCACCATCGAGGGCTATGGTCACCAGCCGGGGCTCGTCCGACCCGCTCGCCCCGGTCTCGCCACCCCCCCGCGAGGCCCCGATCTCCCGAAGCCTGCGAAGGAGATCGGCGGCAGCGTCTTTCGAGTCCCACGATTGATAGCCGAAGCCGATGAGGTCGGAAAGCGTGTGATCGCGGAACACAATGTTGATCACTCCGTCCTCGCGCTCCAAGCGGTAGGGCAGGTAGTGCGCCTGGCCGTCGTCCGCCAAGTCGGGGGAGTCGGCGCCGGACAGCGATCTCCGCAGCACGGTCTCGTCGGAGATGGTCCAGTCGAGACCGGCGTCGATCAGCATCGGGAGGACATCCTCACCAACCGCCTGTTCGGAGCACCACATCCCCCTCGGTGTCTCACCGAAGACGCGGACATGTTTCTCCAGAGCCTTCCGGATCTGTTCGCGAGCATCCTCTGGGTGCGCGAAGCGCGTGGCCGGTAGGAGCGTGTCGGGGGAGGAGATGCGCGCGGAGTCGGTGTTGGCGAGAAGCGGGAGGATCGGGTGAAAATAGGGCGAGGTGCTCAGCTCGACCTGCCCACGAGCGGCGGCGTCCCTGTAGGCCGGGAGTGTCTGGGCCAAGATGCGGGCTTGAACCTCAGCCAGAGCCTGTTTGTCCTCCTCGCGGAAATCTCGGCCGCGGGCCACCAGGCCGGCGAGAGGTTCGGCCTCCAGAGTCTGCGGGTCGAACCAGGCGAGGTTGAACCAGATCTGGAGATCCCTGAGTTCGTCGGTGGTGAAGGCGCGAGCGCACTCGCGCCAGTTCGGCGATGAACAGCTCTCCCGCTTGCATGCCAGTTCCAGGTAGCGCGGGTGCGACGACGCGCGGCGATGGTCGGATCGCTCGCACATCCGCTCCAGCACGAACGCCCGCTCCGACTCGTCAAGTTCGACGCCGGGCTTGACCGTGTGCTCCCAGTACACGTCGGTGAAGCTACCCGAGGCGTACGCTTCGAGTTGTTCGACCAAGCAGGGGACCAGGTTGAAGGTCTGATGCAGAGTGGGGTAGGAAGAGAGCGTTTGCACCATGTCGGCATAGTCCTTGAGCGCGTGCATGCGCACCCAGGGCATCTCGAAGGCTCCTGTGAGCGCCGACCGGTAGTAGGGCTGATGCATGTGCCAGACGAAGGCCACATGCAACGGCTCAGACATGGGCATCCATCGCTCGGAGGAAATTGGTGTAGACGCGCTGTTGCTCGGTGAGGATTCTGTCCGGACCTAGGTCCCACCATTCCCGTGGGGTGAAGTAGGCGGACACTTCCGCCTCCGACCCCGAGCGGCCCGCCCACTGTATGAGATGAAGGTTGTCGGACTGAAGGAGCCACAGCGCCTGGTCGAGGAGCGCAGGGTTCTCGGTCAGCCGCGCCTTGTGAAGAACGGAATGCATCAACCGGAAAATGGCCTGCTGAGAAGCATTTCCCAGGAAGAACTCCATGCCTCCCGACCCCGCCCAGGTGGTGCCGAACTCCGGTAGGGGGAGGTCCGGCAAGAAGTCGGCACCGAACTGGTCGACGGCCTCACTGGGCAAGAGACAATGCACCCCCTGCTTGGAGAGCTGCGAGGGCAAGGCCCGCATGAACTCGAAGATGCCGGTGTCGACATTGTGGTGCTCGCCGAAGGTCTCGAAATCCCAGCCGAGGAACACGAAGTCACCCCAGGCCTTGCGGAGATTGACAGCGTAGGTGTCGGCTCGGAGCGGGTAGCCCTTCCAGGTGCGGTTGCTGAACCGGTAACCAACGTCGTCGGACAACTCGTGGTGGCGGCAGAACAGAGCGAGGTCACGCTCGCCGTGCCGGTAGAGATGGGTAGGCTCGCGCCACTCCATGACCCAAGGTCGTCCATCGAGCATGCCCGCCCGATACCCGGCCTTGAGGAGGGCGTAGTAGATCTCGTTGTTCATCACCATCTCGGTGGTGTCGGTCACCCTGATCTCTTTGTTGAAGAATTCCTCTGCGTAGGTCTTGCCTCGGAGCATCTCCTCCTGGAAAAGCTTGATATCGATGGCGAACGCGAAGCTGTGGTAGGGCTCCACGCCCACCAACTCGCAATTCGGGTGGCTGACGAGTTGCCGGAAGCGTCCGGCCAGCACTGTGTCCCACTGACGAAGCTGCCATAGGAAGCTCACCGAGAATCCCAGACCGAGCTTGAACCCCTCATTCAGCATGTCCAGGAACATCTCGCTGGCCGGGTGGTAGCACCATCGCGCCACCTTCTCGAAGTAGCGGCGGTTCATGTCGTCGTCGAAGAGAAACTGGGCCATGGCCGCGGGCATGGTGCCCGGCGGGATCACCTGGGCCGGCAGCTTGACGCGCCGTGGCTGGTGGACGACGCAGTACGTGACCAGATTCTCGGCCATGGTCGTCCTTTAGTCGCCAGTTTGCGAGGGACTCGGTGGACCGTCGCCCAATACGGAGCGTGACTTGACGGGAAGGCCTTTACACACTGCTTCGCCGCCGTAGCCCATAGACGCGGCGGGCGTTTCGCCCGGCGCGGTGGCCGCGGTGCCCGGCTCGGAGCCCGGCGCGGTGCCCGGCTCGCCGCCCGCGGTGCCCGGGTCGGCGGCGCGGCCCTTAGCCGTGGCCGTGGCATTGCTCCCCGCTGCCGCTGTGGGAGCGCTCTCCGTGCGTGGAGTGACCAACTGCCGGCGGGCGACGTAGTCCAGCTTGCCAAGCAGGGTATCCATCACCACGTTCTCCCAGCTGAAGCCGCGCGCCGTCTCCCTCGCCTCGTAGCGCAGGCGGGTGACCACGTCGGGATGAGCGCGCAGAAAGTCGAGCGCGATGCCGATCTCGGTGGGATCGTCCGTGTCGAGAACCACCGAGTTGAGGAAGGGCACGGCGTAGTCCTCGCCGGTGGAGCCGACGAAGGCGACGCCGCCCGCACCCATCACTTCCAAGCCGACCAACCCGAATGGCTCATGGCCCGAATTGGCGAGTACTCCGTCGGCGGCCGAGTAGAGCAACGAAATGAGGTCGTCGCTCAGGAAGCTGGTGATGTTGTAGACATCGGCCGCGGGCGCATCGGCCAACGCGTCGAGGGCCGCCGTGACTTCCCAGGGCACCCCGATGTCCGCTACCACGAGGCCCTGAGAGCGGGCGTTGGCGATCACCTCGACCCCGTGCGGCTCCACGCCACCGCGAATGACGGTGGCGATGTGGTTGCCGCGCCTCTTCTCTTCGGCCACGGCGTCGATTGCCATGTTCCATCGCTTGTCGGGACTGAACCGGCCGATCTTGAAGAGGAGCTCGCGTCCCGGGAAGGCAGCGCGCGCTCGGACCACCAAGGCAGGGTCGGCGTCGCGTATGCGGTCGCCGGGGATACCGTTGGGGATGACGAGCGGGTTGATCCCCCGGTCCCACATCACGTGCTTCATATATCGGGAGACGGTGGTGATCTGAGAGCAGAAGTCGAGCCGCTTCCAGTCGATACGGTCGAAGCCCATCACGTTGTTCGCGTTCCAGAGGATGATGGCTTTGTCCCGGAGACCACGCGACCACAGCCGGTCGGAGGTCTGGCAGGTGGCGTAGGCCGTGTGCCACTCCTCGGCGAGGATGGCGGTGAGCCTCCCCTGCGCGGCGGCAGGAGCCACCAACTGCGAGGCCACGAACTCAGGAAGTTGCTCGTTCCAGTCGACGAGCTTGGCCTCCTCGCCGTG
>PMIZ01000113.1 GCA_003157225.1 Actinomycetota bacterium
TTCCTTCGCGGTACGCTTGATATGTGCTTCATCAGTGACTGCGGCAGTGGACTTCGGCGTCGTCAGCTCCATCACATGATTGACGAATTGGGCCATCCTCAGCAGCAGGTCGTCGGCGCAGCCGAGAGGGTCCATGGTCACGAGGTCGTCTCCGTAGTCGGTGTAATCCCACTTGGCCCAAAGATCTGACCCGTCGCCTGCTGCGTTTCGCCTGATTCTGGGCACCTTCAGCAGCATCCAACTGGCTCCTCGAGCATTCGAGGAAGGCAGAGGCCGTAGCCCGGTCCAATGGATTGTGTTGCGTAGATCACCGAGCACGGCCAGATCATCCTTCTGGGACTCGACTGCACCATGGACCGACGGAGAGCGCGATTCCAGCTTCGTCAGCCATTTCTCACTCCTGAAGGAGACTCTGTCCGGCGAGAAGCTGATTCCGAGAACGTGGTTAAGCCAGCGTGCAAGCGAGTCAAGGCCGCCGGAGAGCGCCAAGAGAACATAGTCCAAATAGAACACCATCTCGGCCCCCGTGTCATTGTTTGCAGGCTGATGACCGTTGAAGAGGATGTGATCCCGGGCCTTCAGAGCCTGCGCAAACCTCTCAAGAACTGTCTGCGATAAACCCTCGACAAGCTTTTGCTGCGGGTCGCCCAAATGGAAGACACTGGAGAACCAGCCTCGGGACGCGGGCAGAAGTGCACGCATGAGGTCCCAGTAGAAACCACCTTGATTGATCGTACTGATGAGACTCGTGCTAGTCAGAAACACACCCCGGCCCCTAAGAAAGAGGGCCAGGTAGGGAATAGCCTGACTGGCTGTAAGAACGTTCACGTCACGGTAGACAATCTGCCAGAAACGTCTATGCACTGGAGACGACGGAAGCACCACGATGTCAAAGGCAAGCCACTTGGCTGCGAGGGCTATCAAGGCGTCATCGGGTACTGATGGCGCATCCATCCACTCTCCGGGCCACCCATCGAGACCGATGTTGAAGTACTCTTGTTGCCCGAACCCCTCAACAGCCATAGCGAGTCGCTTCTGCGCAGGGTCGCAGTCGAATGTGGCGACTCGACCGTAAGACGCATCGGTAGATACCACGTAGGTAGTCTCGAGATGAGACAGGGTCTCTAGGGGCTTGTAGCTCTTGGCAAAGCAGGCGGCGTGCGGACTTACCAGTACCTTGAGCGGGCGTTCTGATGCGCCTCTGCAAAACGGGGAGATGGCCTTCTGCCCCAGATATTTGGGAATGCGCAGTCTATTCAATGTACGACCTTCTCGCGGCCGAGCCTCATCTTGTGCCTCACCCTCCAGACCTAGCCCCACGTCACCAGGGCCGTACCCACGATAATCAATACGGCTCCGTATCCCCGAATTCGAAAGCCACCCAGCGCGGAATCCTGCATCGCATTGAGAACCTTCTTCGTTGCCTCGATCCTGGCAAGCGCCTCTTGCTCGTCGGCCGTGGCTCGCAGCGACGCCTCGTCCTCTATCTTCTGAGGCAAAGCCCGCCAAATCTCTTCAATTCGGCTGGCCAGAATGCCTATCTGGACGTCGACAGTCTTTCCCTCCAGCGATTTGATGACTCTGGCGTCCATCGAACAGGTGACCGGGGCAGTCGTCACGGCACCCTGCCCCGTGATGGTTCTTGCCCGTCTGAGACCGACCATGCTCATCACACGATCGCCCATCCTCCGGAGTCGAGGAAGCCAACTGGGAGAACCCACGCCAAGCTGCCGTCGAGCGAGGTGAATCTCGAGGACGATGGACGCTACTCCGATGATTTGAAGCGCGCCCCCAATACTTCTAAGAACCGTGTGAGGCATAGCTATCTCCTCCTCCCGATGGGTCAGTGGGATTCACCAATCCCGCGCTACTCCGGCCTACTTTCTTGGCCGTCTAGCAGCTCCCTCACATTCCTCGCGATCCGCTCCTCCAGCAGGTGCGCCTCCCCATTCAGCCTCTCCAGCTCCGCGTTCAGCTCCTGCAGCCGCTGGTGGAAGTCCACCCCGTCGTCCGGGCGCTCGGCTACGCCCACGTAGCGGCCGGGGTTGAGGCTCCAGCCCTGGGCTTCGATCTCGGCCAGGGTCGCCACCCTGCAGAGGCCAGGCACGTCCCGGTAGGCGCGGTCGGGGAAGGAGGCGGCGAGGAGCTCAGCGCTCCCCCCTTCCGTCTCCGGCTCCTCGCCGCGGTAGAGGCGCACGATATTGGCCAGGAACTCCAGTTGCTCCGGGGTGAAGTCACGGTGGGCACGGTCGAGCTGGCGGTAGGTGTCCCGCGCGTCGATGAAGAGCACCGTGTCACCGCGAGAAACCGCATTCTTACCCTTATCCAGAAACCAGAGGGTGCACGGCAGGGTGACCGTGTAGAAGAAGTTGGGGCCGATGGAGATCATCACGTCCACGCCACCCTCGCGCAGCAGGCGTTCGCGGACGAGCTGCTCGGAGCTGCGGGCGTCGCTCGCGGAGTTGGCCATGACGAAGCCGGCCCGTCCACCGGCGTTCAACGCGCTGTAGAAGAGCTGGATCCACAGGTAGTTGGCGTTATCGGGCTTCGGGATGCCGAAGGGGAAGCGCGGATCGTCCTTGATGCGCTCCTTGTCCACCTTGTTCACGTTGAACGGGGGATTGGCCATGACGAA
>PMIZ01000393.1 GCA_003157225.1 Actinomycetota bacterium
GCCAGGGCTGCCGGCGGGCGGCCTCCACCATCACGCTTGGTCTATGATTGGCTGGCTGGAGTTGTCTGTCATCGGACATGTCGAGAACCGGACGTGGACACAAGAATTGAAACCATAGAGGCCGAGAATGCCGATGTCTCCCAGCTTGCCGTACTGTTCGACGAAGCGTACGGACCCGGGAAGCGGCGCTTTCTGATGGAGCACGGGGACTGGGTGCATCGCGGCCCGGGCAACCGCTGGGTCGCGTTGGTGGATGGGGCTGTCGCAGGCTACCGGGGCATCATCCCTGCAACGTGCATGCTGGGAGGAGAGGTACTGCCGGCCGTATGGGCCATGAACCTGTACGTACTCCGAGAGTTCCGAGGTCGAGGACTTCAGAGGCTGCTCGATCAGCGAGTGCGGGACGCCGCCGCCGAGGTGAGGATGAGTTTCCCCGGCGAGGTCGGGGCGGCCATCTACGAAAAGCAGGGCTACAGTCTGCGGCAGGATCTGGCGGAGTGGCGCCTGCCTCTCTCGCCCATCGCCTACTGGAGGGAGAGGTCGGGGACCGGCCTCTCCCTCACCGCGCGGCGTGCGCTCCTCAGCGCGCGCGTGGCTGCTCGCCAGTTTCGGGCTCGCAACTACCGGACCCGGCGGACCGAGCTGGTCGACTCGCCCGATCTCCGGGTGCTCGAGGACGTTTTCCACCGCCATGCCGACCCGTCTCAGGTGACCACCCTACGCGACGCCGCGTTTCTCGGGTGGCGGTACCAGGCCGCTCCCTACTCCCGGGAGTTGCTGTTCTATGTGACCAGCCTGCGCGGACGGCCCACCCACTACGCGGTCGTTCGCCACACGGCGGTCTCTTCCGCGCCGGCCCGTGTCCTCGATCTGTTCGGCGACTTTGACGACGAGGAGGGATTGGACGACCTCCTCCGGACCATCGTCCGCGACGCTATCCACCGTGACAGAGACCACGCTTCGATCCTGGTGAGCTCTCCCCGGTTGGAGAGTGCGGCTCGCGGTGTCAACTTCCATCGTTTCAACCAGTACCGTTTTCGTTGGTCGGCGACGGACCCTCAGGTGGATGCGCGCATCTCCCAGGCCGGGCTTTATTGGGTGCTGGGCGACAGCGACAACGATTTCCAGGCCGCCTCATTTCGTTGAATGGTGCCAATGGTGATTCGCGGCAGCGGGAGCTCCAGATGAGAATCGTTCATCTCAACACACAGGACAGCTTCGGAGCCGGCCGCGCGGTCCGCCGCATCCACGCGGGGCTGCTCGCCCTCGGCGAGGACTCGTCGCTCATCGTCAGCCAGAAGACGAGCATGGATCCGACCGTAACGTCGTTCGAGCCGGACCGGCGGTCGATCGCCCGCCTGCGCCGTCTGAGGCGGCAGCGAATGATCACCCGTGACGCTGATCGCTACCTCAGAGACAGGCCCTCAGGCTTTGAGTGGTTCAGTGACGATCGGGGCGCTTTGGGTTCCGAACTGATCCGAAGACTGCCCGAAGCCGACATCATCACGCTGAATTGGATCGCGGACTTCGTGGACCTGCGGAGTTTCTTCCGCGAGCAGCTACCGGCGACGAAGGTAGTCTGGCGGTTGTCCGACATGAACCCTTTCACAGGAGGCTGCCATGTCGACGCCGGGTGTGGACGGTTCACCGACTCTTGCGGCCGCTGCCCCCAGTTGAGCTCGCCGGGCGCAAACGACTTGTCGCGGCAGATCTGGCAACGGAAGCACGAAGCCTACACACGGGCGCGGAGTGATGGGCTGCACGTGGTCGCCCTCAGCACCTCCCAGGCCGAGGACGTTCGGCGGAGCAGCCTCCTGGGTTCGTTCCCACTCACTGTCATTCCTTGTGCCGTCGACGTCAACGTGTTCTTTCCCCGCTCCAGAGCCGACGTCAGAAAGTGCCTTGGTCTCCCCGCGAAAGAGCCCATTGTGATGATGGCAGCCCAGTCCTTCGGCCGCCGCAACAAGGGCGCGGAACTGCTGCGCGATGCCCTGGCCCTTTGGCACGGGGAGGGGCGCCCCCTTATCGTGTGCGTGGGGGAGGGCAATCCTGAGATCCCGGCCGAGTTCGAGCACGTGCACTGGGGCTCGGTGGGGGATGACCGCCTCCTAGCTCTGTTGTATGGCGCGGCCGACTTGCTTGCTTTTCCCTCGTTGCAGGAAGGCTTCGGGCAGACGATCGTGGAGGCCCTGGCCTGTGGGCTCCCGGTAGTGGGATTCGACACCGGGGGCATGCGCGACGCCGTACGGCAGGGGGTCACCGGCTTCATTGCGCCGGTGAAGACGAGCGAGGCCCTGGCGGAAGTCCTGCAGGCGGCTTTGACCGATGTCGACAGGCTGCGGGACATGTCGGACGCCTGCCGCGAGACGGCCGCGACCCGGTTCTCGCTTGAGTCTGTGGCCCGTCGCTATCAGGAGCTCTATCGAGCGGTGCTCGCGGGCCGGGATCCCTGATCAGCCGGGTAGGAGGGCCTCGCTGATGACTCTCTCCATGCACTCGGGACGGAAGGGGTCCATGAAGCGTCTGATGGGCTCCTGAAAGTCAGAAGCCTGAAGAGAACAGAAGACCCGGAACTGGCTCCTCAGCTCCTCGTAGCTGTCGCCGGCGAGGGTCATCCCAAGCGAATGCTTGCTCACCCGCCAAC
Organism: Actinomycetota bacterium; assembly: GCA_003157225.1. Next base: position 2,645 of record PMIZ01000393.1, read on the forward strand.
CCATCAACCCCTGGCTCGCGACGAGCACAGGTTGGCCATGCTCCAGTGCCTGGAGCATCACCCCGCTCGATCCCCGGAAACCCGTGTACGGCAGCACCATCCGATCGGCGCAGCCGAAGAAATGGTCGACGATCACAGGGTCGTCCTCGAATCGGTCAGTTTCTAGAAGCCGTCCTTCACGCCGAAGCGCGTCTCGGATGGTCCGCATCTCGGCGCCCTGCTGGTCGCGGTGGGTCCCCAGCCCACAATGTACGAAGCAGGCATCCTCGTCCTTCGCCAGCCGCAGGAGCGTCGCGTAGCCTCTCCGGTCCTGGGCCGTGCCGAAGTAGAACAGCCTGAACCTACCACTGTTGCGCTCGCAGAACTCGTCGAGGCACTCGATCCGCAACTGGCGGTCGGAATCCCGGAAGGTCGCCGCGACTTCGTCCAGGGGCTTGTAGATGTCGGGGAGCCAGGTATGCGTGCTCTGGTGCCCGTCGACGAAGTTCTCATCCAGGCAGAGGGCGGCATCGACCGGATGACGTCGAGCGACCAGCAGCTCATGGAACAGCACCGGGTCTGAAAGCGAGGGCTTCGGGAAATGCGTGCCCCCCCGGACGATCCTCGAAAGCCTGGACTGCTCGTAGATGTAGTTCGTGCTCCGGATGAACACCCCGACCATCCGGCCCCGGAAGCGTCTGCGAAGCGGAAGGGCCAAGGATGCCAGCATGCCGAGGTGGGAGTCGGCTTCAGGGAAGATGATCACGTCGGGTTCGCATCGGGCCACAAGCGCGGCGAAATCCCGCCGGTCGAAGACTCCGCCCCGTCCGACGCCGCCCACGTCGACCAAGGACACCCTCGGATCTTCCCTGTAGCGCTCCACGTAGGGGAAGCGGCGCGAGGGGTCCGCGAGGCAAGGCGCAGCCGCGATGGTCACCCGGAACCCCTGCCTCAACGACACTTCGGTGAGGACGTGGCAGTAGATCTGCCTGTGTCCTTCGAGACTATCGGAGAGGATAAGGACGTGCTTCACCGGATGGGTTCGAGCCCCTACTCTCCGGGCCCGATCACAGTGAAGCCTTGCTGGCGGCAAAGTTCGTCGCGCTGGGCCTCCCCCAGATCACTCCAGACCATCTCATGCACGAGATCGGCGAAACCGACGCTCGGCTCCCACCCCAGCCTCAGGCGGGCCTTGCTGGGGTCACCCTGAAGCGCGTCCACCTCCGTGGGGCGGAAGTAGCGAGGGTCGACCCTCACAGCGACTGCGCCGGCGACAAGGTCGTCGGCGCCGGAGGCGGGACCGTATGCGTTGCGGGCTTTGGCCAGAAGAACCGGGTCGACGCTCTCGACAACACCTTCCTCGTCGACGCCCACGCCGCGGAAGACCAGCCCTATCCCCACTTCGGCGAAGGCTCGGGCGGCGAACTCTCGCACCGAATGTTGCTCGCCGGTAGCGATGACATAGTCGCCGGGCTCGTCCTCTTGCACCATGAGGTGCATGGCGCGCACGAAGTCGCGTGCGTGTCCCCAATCACGCCGGGAATCGAGGTTACCCAGATAGAGGCAGCTCTGAAGACCCAGGGCCATCCGGGCGACGGCTCGGGTGATCTTGCGGGTGACGAAGGTCTCACCACGGAGCGGGCTTTCGTGGTTGAAGAGAATACCGTTGGAGTTGTGCATCGCGTACGCCTCGCGGTAGTTTACCGTTATCCAATAGGCGTACAACTTCGCGGCAGCATAGGGGCTGCGTGGGTGGAAGGGCGTGGATTCGTTCTGGGGGGACACGTTCGCCAACCCGAAGAGCTCCGATGTAGAAGCTTGATAGAAGCGGACACGTTGGTCCATTCGTAGGATGCGGACGGCCTCCAGCAAGCGCAGCGTTCCCAGACCATCGGCGTTGGCGGTGTATTCGGCCGTCTCGAACGATACCTGCACGTGTGACTGGGCGGCCAGGTTGTAGATCTCGTCGGGCTGNNCTGCACGATGCGGATCAGGTTGGTCGCGTCGGTCATGTCACCGTAGTGCAGAAAGAATCGCCCGCCCGCTTCGTGTGGGTCTTGGTACAGATGGTCCACGCGGTCGGTGTTGAACAGGCTGGCCCGGCGCTTGATGCCATGCACCAGGTAGCCGAGCCCAAGCAGGTGTTCGGCCAGGTAGGCGCCGTCCTGTCCGGTCACGCCGCTGATGAGAGCGGTCTTGGTCATCTGTCCTCCCCACACACGGCCCTGCCGGGCCCAGCGTCAAGGTACCACCGATACGCGGCGGCGATGCCTTCCTCCAGACCCACCTTCGCCCGCCACCCGAGGGCATGCGCGCGGCTGACGTCGAGCAGCTTGCGGGGGGTGCCGTCGGGCCTGCTCGCGTCCCAAGCGGCCGGGCCCTCGAAGCCGACCACCCGTCGGACAATCTCGGCCAGTTCGGCCACGGTGCAGTCGCTCCCCGTGCCGATGTTGATGAGGTCAAAGGGCAGGGACGACCAATCGGGGTTCCCCGCCAGCAGGTGCACAGCCGCCGCGAGGTCGTCGACGTGGAGTAGTTCGCGCCGTGGTGCGCCCGTGCCCCAAAGGACGACGGGGCTGGGTAGGCCGGTCGCCTCGTTGCCCGGCTCAGGTGCCATCTTCGCCTCGTGGAACCGCCGAATCAGGGCCGGCACCAGATGGCCGGTCTCCCGATCGAAGTTGTCGCCGGGACCATAGAGATTGGTCGGCATGAGCGAGAGGTAGGTAGTGCCGTATTCGCGGTTCAGGCTGCGGCACAAGTCGAGGCCCGCGATCTTTGCCAGGGCGTAGGGCCGGTTGGTCTCCTCCAGCGGACCGGTGAGCAGGTACTCCTCTCTGAGAGGCTGCGGGGCGTCCCGTGGGTAGACGCACGAACTTCCGAGGAAGATCAGGCGTTTGACCCCGCACCTGAAGGCCTCATCGATCACGTTGACTTCTATGGCGAGGTTCTCTCTGATGAACTCGTAGGGGTACTGCCAGTTGGCAGCGATTCCGCCCACCCTGGCGGCGGCGAGCACGACCAGCTCGGGCTTCTCCTGGGCAAAAAATGTCCGCGTCTGCACCCGGTCGGTGAGATCGAGCTGAACGTGGCTGCGGAGCACGAGCTCAAACCGCCCGTCTGCCTCGAGCGCGCGCCGGATGGCGCTTCCCACGAGGCCGGTGTGTCCGGCTACATAGGCGCGGCAGCCCCAGCGGGCACCCGGCGAGACATCATTCTGAAACGGGCTCTTAGCCACCGTTGCCCCCGGCGACTTGGCGGCCGTAGTTGCCGTTTCCCGGCTCGAGCTTGAGCAATTGCCTGAAGGTGGCCGGACTCATCACCTGATGGCCGTTCGCCTCGATCAGGGTGCCGACCCTCTTCAGCAGGTCGGCGTTGGTCGCGAGCCGGGTGCGCTCGAGATCGAACCACAGATTGTCTTCGAGGCCTACGCGAACGCCGCCGCCCACGGCGACCGCCAACGAGTTCATCGGGAGCTGTGCGGCGCCGACCCCGGCCAGGCTCCAGTAGGAGTCGGGTGGCAGGTCTCTGATCATTACGCCCACGTGAAGCAGATCGGCCTGAGCGCACGCGATGTTGCCCAAGATCAGGTTGAAGTAGTGCGGCGGCTGGAGTATGCCCCGATGGGCCAGGTACTTGGCGTAATTGATCATCCCTGCGTCGAACGCTTCCAACTCGGGCAAGATGCCCCGCGCGGACATCTCCTCGGCGAGCCTCAGGATCATGTCGGGCGAGTTGACGCTCGCCTGCTTGTTGAAGTTCACCGAGCTCAGGGTCAGGCTGCCCATATCCGGCTTCTGTTCCCCGGCCAGACTCAGGCAGTCCGCTCGCTGCTTGAATTGGCCGAAGCGTCGGCCGCTGGTAGAGACCGCGATGACAAGGTCACGGGCGAACTTGCGGATCCCCTCGATCATTTCCGCGTAGATCTCAGCGGCGTACGCCGGGTTCCCGGTGGTCTTGTCTCGGGCATGGAGATGCACCGTGGTGATGCCGATCTCGGTCGCGCGCAGCACGTCTTCCACGACTTCGCTCACCGAGACCGGAGCGTGCGAACTCATCCTCTTGGTCGGGATCATGCCGGTAGGCGCGAAGTTGACGACGATATCCATGCGTGCCTCAGAGGGGCGAACCGTTTGCGTCCACGTCTACAGCCCCAGTCTGTCTTCGTAGACGGGGATGGGGTCCGAGGTCTTGACAGTCGCGCGCAGCACGTACGCGTTCGGAAAGCCCCGGCGGCCGAAATCGACGTTCTCGGCGGATGGGTTCTCGTTGTAGGCCTCGATGACCACCCACTTGCCCGGCTCCATGCCCTCGAAGTTGTCCGACTGTTGCACGATGAAGTACGACTGCATGTCGCCGAAGTAGGGGAGCGCTTTCTCCAGCAAGGCCTGCGCCTCCCCTTCGGTGTCTGTGGTCGCGCCCACCACGAAGAAGAGGCTGGCGCCTTCGTGTGGGACGCCGCCAAGACTCTTTGCGTACGCGATGCGATCGGAGAGCGGGTCGGTGGTCTCTCCGGTATCGGTTACCGCTGTGCTGGTCGGAGCCGGCGCGGAAGTCGCGGTGGTGGAGGAACTGGGGGCAGACGATACCTCCGAAGACGAGGCGGTCACATGCCGGTCGGCGCACGCGACGGCACCGACTGCTACCAGCACAGCGACCACAATCGCTAACGCCACCATCACTTTCGCTCGCACGCGCATCAAGGCCTCCTCCGTTGCCGACCTACGTGCCCGCCGTCACGCTCGCGACGATCTGCCTTAGGTCCTCTCGGTCAGCAGCCTCTCAGCCTAGTCCGAAGGGGCGCGCAAAGCAAACCTAGGAGCCTGCTAGCCGAGGAGCGTCTCGTCGCCGGTGAGGTAGTAGCGCAACCTTTCACCGAGGTTCACGGCGTGGTCGCCGATGCGCTCGAGGTACCGGCCGACCATCGCCAGTCGTATGGCCGGTCCGAGGTTCTCTTCACCCTTCAGCTGCAGCAGGCCCTCGAGAAGTCGCGCCTGCAGATCGTCGAGCACATCATCCTGCAGGGCAAGGTCGGCGGCCAACTGCTCGTCCTTGGCCGCCCAGGCGTCCACTGCCGCCCCCATGAGCTTCGCGGCCGCCCGGCCGAGATCCGCCACCAGGGCGCGCACCGCCTTGAGCTGCGGCTGGCAGAAGTCCTCGGCCAGCGCTGCCTTCGCGATGCTGTGGGCCAGGTCTCCCGACCTCTCCAGGTCGGTCAGCACCCGGAGGATGGCTACCAACAGGCGTAGATCGCCCGCCACGGGGGCCTGCTGCGCCATCAGCCTGAGGGACCGTTTCTCGATGTCCAAGAACAGGGCGTCGATAGCGTCGTCGCCGGCACGGACCCGCTCCGCCAGCTCCTTGTCGCACTCTATCAGCGCGGTGGTCGCGCCGCGCGTGCTCTCCTCGACGAGCGTGCCCAAACGGACGACATCCTCATCGAGCGATTCGAGCTCCTTGTGGAATGAGTCTCGCATCTTTCGCTGCCATCCCTCCTCGGACGCCTATCCGAAGCGTCCGGAAACGTAGTCCTCAGTGCGCTTGTCTCGCGGTTTGGTGAAGATCTCGCCGGTCTGCCCGAACTCCACCAGGATGCCCCAGCGCGCCGCGGTTGTCTCGTCTACCTCAGTGTAGAGGAAGGCCGTTTCATCCGAAACTCGGGCGGCCTGTTGCATGTTGTGCGTGACGATGACTATCGAGTAGTCCTTCTTGAGCTCCTGCATTAGGTCCTCGATGCGCGCGGTGGCGATGGGATCGAGCGCC
>PMIZ01000488.1 GCA_003157225.1 Actinomycetota bacterium
AGAGAAGGACGCCCAGGAAGTAGACGCGAAGGTGGCCCTGCCTTTGCGCCCAGCGCCCGGTGGGGATGAGAAGGACGGTTACGATGAGGATGTAGCTGGCCTGCACCCACAGCGCCTGGCTGAACGTCAGATGCAGGTCGCTCGATATGGCCGGCAGGGCGACCGCCAGGATGCTCGAGTCGAGCGCGGCCAGAAACACGCCGATGGATGCGACGACAAGGACGCGCCACCGCCGTTGGCTGAGCTCCGGCGTGCGCTGGCTGGGGGTGTCAATAATGTGGTCCAAATGAGAAACGCTCTGGTTCGGGCGAATGGGGCGTGCTTATCTTGTCACAACCTTGAAGCCCCTACCGAGAAGTGAGAGGAGACCATCATGCGCCAATTCGAGAAGCTCTTCTCACCGATCAAGATCGGAAGCCTGGAGCTGAAGAACCGTTTTGTCGTTCCCCCTATGGCCACCAACCTGGCTTGCGAGGATTGCACCGTCTCCCGGGCCCTCGTCGACTATTGGGTCGCCAGGGCAAGAGGGGGTTGGGGGGTGTTGATCGTGGAATTCTCCGCCGTCGACCCGTTGGGCAAGGTTGGCCCCTGTCATCCCGGAATCTGGGACGACTCCTTCGTTCCAGGCCTGAGGACGCTCACCGATGCGGTCCACGAGCACGGTGCAAAGATCGCTATCCAGATAAGCCACACCGGGCGGCAGACCTTCGCGGAGGTCATCGGCATCCCCGGCGCCCAGCCGGTCGCGCCGTCGCCCGTCCCCTGTCCCGTCGACAGGGCGATGCCCAGGGAGCTCTCAAGGGCGGAGATCTACGAGCTGATTGAAAAGTACGGTGATGCCGCCGTCCGCGCTCGCGATGCGGGATTCGACGCGGTCGGTGTCCACGGCGCCCATGGGTATCTCATCGCCCAGTTCATGTCTGGCTATTCAAACAAGCGCACCGACGAATTCGGTGGTGGTCTTCGTAACAGGCTTAGATTTCCGACGGAGATAGTCAAGAACATCCGCCGGAGGCTAGGTCCGTCGTATCCGCTGCTCTTCAGGATGAGCGGAGAGGAGAGGATACCGGGGGGTCGGGCCATAGACGAGTCGAGGGTCGTCGCCCGCGCGATGGTAGAGGCTGGGATCGACTGCGTCGATGTCTCGGTGGGGGTTACCGCGAGCTCTCAGTTCATCATCCCCTCTGCAGTGATGCCCCCCGGTTTTCTCCTGTCGACCAGCGAGGAGATCAGAAGGGCGGTCTCTGTCCCGGTCATCGCAGTGGGCAGGATCAACGACCCGTTGCTAGCCGAAGACGCCCTCGAGACTGGCAAAGCAGACTTGATCGCCTGGGGTCGCTCCTCCCTTGCCGACCCGGAGTTGCCCAACAAGGTGGCTGAGGGGCAACTCGACGACATAGCCCCCTGTGTTGCCTGCCTCCAGGGATGCTTTCGATCGTTCCCCTTCCCCGGGAAGCCTCTCTCGAAGTTGGGAACCACGTGCCTCGTCAATCCCTTCTGCGGCCGCGAGGGGGAGCTGCAGATCACCCCAGCCCCTGCCGGGAAAGACGTTATCGTTGTCGGCGGTGGTCCGGGCGGCCTCGAAGTGGCGTGGATAGCAGCTGCGCGGGGCCACAGGGTGACCCTCTATGAGAAGAGCCAGCATCTAGGCGGCCAGTACCGTATTGCCGCCGTACCTCCCTTCAAGCAGGACATCGCCAGGGCCATCTTCTACTACGTTCATCAATGCGAGCAGTACGGCGTGTCCCTCGAGGTAGGCACCGAAGCGACGGCCGACCAGATACTTGCCCGGAAACCGGACGTGGTCGTCGTCGCTACGGGAGGCAAGCCGATGATCCCGGATATTGTCGGTGCAACCGGCAGCCGGGTAGCAACAGCCTGGGACATCCTGGCAGGCAAGACCCAGCCGGGGGTGAGGGCATTGGTCGTCGGCGGAGGCACCGTCGGTTGCGAGGTCGCTGACTTTCTTGGTGAGCACCGGCATCAGGTGACTCTTGTCGAGATGCTGCCCGAAATCGCACTGGATGTACCGCCGCAGATCAAGTTCTTCCTGCTCCAAAGGCTGAGGGACTATGGCGTTCGGCTCGAGACCGGAACCAGGGTTGTTGAGTTCCTGGAAGACGGAGCCCTCGTGGATAGGAACGGAGAGACGTCGAGACTCGAGGGGTTCGACACCATCGTCCTGGCCCTGGGGACCAACTCGGTCAACCACCTGAAAGGGGAGCTGGAAGGCAAGATACCCGAGCTCTACATCATCGGTGACGCCTTGGCCCCGCGGCAGGCGATCGACGCGATCGAGGAGGGAGCCCGCGTCGGCCTGGCCATGTGACCGATCAGGGTTCGGATCCCAACCACGATCTGCTGATCTTGGCGCCGTGCCTTAACGTGCCCGCGGCAAGGCGCCTTCGCGGCCGATCTTCCAGGGCGTGTTTAGGATCATGCTGAACGGGGCATTCCAAAATAGCGAGTCCCAAGAGACGTAGCGCATCTTCCAATAGCTTCTTCTGAAAATTAGAGGCAGGAGGGGAAAGCGGAGCCACTTGGGCTCGCTTCATGCACTCACGCCTCCAAGACATGGTTCTGCTGGGCAAGTAGTGGCCTTGATCTGCGTGGGTGGAATGCCAAGGGGGTTTCTGCTTCGGCATACGCTCTCAACGCAGCGATTCTCTCTCAGATTGATATGCGGTCACTCTGTTTCTACCGGCGTCCTTTGAAGCATACAGTGCCTGATCAGCCGCATTGATGAACTCCGACAGCACCTTCTCGCTTTGTTTTGAGTCCGTTCTCTCAAGATGAGCGCTCACCCCGAAGCTGGCTGTTATCGCAATCGGGCCTTGCCCCCCGTCAACCGGAGTAGCCTCTATTCGTCCTCTAAGCCTTTCGGCGACAGTCAGGGCTGCCGTCACATCGGTTTCGGGCAGCAGGACGACGAACTCCTCACCCCCGTATCGTCCGGGTACGTCGGTGGCCCGGACCGTCTCTCTGGTCGCGTCTGCCACCATCCTGAGCACCAGGTCTCCGCCGGCATGCCCGTAGTTGTCGTTGACATGCTTGAAGAAATCAATGTCGTACATCATGACCGCCACGGGCCGTGAGTACCGGAGAGCCTTGCCGATCTCGGCCTCTGCCAGCTCGAAGAAGCGTCTTCTGTTGTTGAGGCCGGTGAGTGGATCGGTTGTCGCCAGAAGCCTCAAGGCCTCTTCGCTCTCCCGCAGGACTGCCTCGGCTTGTTTGCGTACCACGATCTCCTTGAGCAGCTCCTCATTGACGCTGCCCAGCTCCGTTTCCTTCTTCATGAGCTCGGTCCGGGTCTGATCCAGCTGCATCACCATCGCATTGAACGACTGCGAGAACTCCCCCATGAACTCTATCCGCTGCGTGAAATCCCCCGAAGCGACCATCTTTGTCTGCCAGGAGACATGTCTAAGACTGGCTTGGAGCGTTTTGAGCGTGCCCGCGACATATCCTTTGAAGCAAGCCTGTCTGGACAAATCACCGTTCGACGCGGCATAGAGAACCTCACGCAGCGACATGAGATTGGCATGGAGGACTTGAAGAGCATCAATCGATGCATAACACGCAGGAATCTCGGGAGGCTTTGCGAGCAGCAGGCAGTCCAGCAAGAACGCCGACAGCTCAGCAACTACGTCATGCTCTGCTTCAGCCGACATGCTGCCAACCTCCACCGATGCGATAAGGTGCCGATGTCACCCAATCATTTCGGCAGTGAAGCGGCACGTCCTGTCGCCGGTACACCAGCAGTCAACCTCCTTGACCTTGAACGCACCGCCGGTGAAGCTTTCAAGAAGGCCGGAAATAAAACCCTCGTCATAGGTGCAGATCTCGTAACCCAGCTCGGGCAACCCCGAACAGTCAAGGTCTTCGGAAACCGTCAGAATGAAGGACCCCTTGTCCATGTCTGCCTCCTCGACCCGGAGTATGCCGATGCCCATCTCGCGGAGTGTTTCCTGGAGTTGCCTCACGAAGGCGTTGAAGTCCTCGACCTGGGAGAAACTCTGCTTGTAAAACTCGGTACCGGCTAGCTTGCCGGCTTCGTAGAAAATTCGGTCTGTCTCTTCGGTCCCCAAGTGCTGTTCCATTACGTCTCTGAAGGTGAACTGCATGAGGCGGTATACCTCGAGTCGGGTGTTTGGCCCGAGATTGGGGCGGCCTGCGGCAATATCGCCTAAGAGGGCCCAGGAGAACTCGTACCTTCTGTCCGTCATCGTGAACCTCACTTCAGAAAGGTGTGCAGTTCAAATGCCAGCTTAGCAGGGGTAGACGACCTCGACCCGACCCCATTTCTCCGGAAGGCGCGTTTGGGTGAGGGGCGCATCTGCTCCAATTCACGCTGCTATTCGGTGAGACTCGTGAATCACGAGACGCAACCACTTGCCGGCCTTCAGGGCCAAGGTGGCCTTGGAAGCCATCACGGAGCAGCATCTTCTCGTGATCGCCGAGCGGTTCGACGTGCACCCCAACCAGATCACCAGGTGGAAGCGTCAGCTCTTAGACGGCGCGGCCAAAACGTGAGCTTCGAGGCTCCACACGCGGACCCGATGTTTCCCACGTAGTGCTCTCCCTCGTAGTCTGCGGTACTGTG
>PMIZ01000025.1 GCA_003157225.1 Actinomycetota bacterium
CCCCATCTGCCTCCATGTGGAATGGATATGGTTTCGTACGACGAGCCCGTGAGAACCGCCGCCAAACCACTCACAAACTCCTGAGGCAGCGCTCATGCTTCGGATCCGTTGCTTGAATGACCTATCAACATCGCTGGTTTTCGCGACGCCGAGGACGCGAGTCTGGGTTCGACCGCGAAATGCGACCAAGCCTAGGTCCAATGACTGTAGCCGCTCGCGACCTGCGCTACGGTGCCTTGAATCTTAGCGCCTACGTGCGCCCATCGAGAAACGCGATGACTCCTCCGACCAAGACCAGCAACGCCGCCGCTGCAAACGCGGAACCGAGAGCGAAGTGGTGAGGTATGGAGGAAAGACCGCTCGGTCCGACTACAAAGGCAGCGACAGCCTCGGCGGCCCAGATTGCCCCGACAATCAGCAATACGCGGCCCGCGCGCCTTGGAGANNGCCATTGCGACAAAGAGGAGCAGCATGGCAATGATCCACATCGCCTTTGAGGCCAGAGGGCCAGAACGCCCCAGAAGCGATCCCACAATGAAACCAACGAAACTTCCGACAAACGCCAGGACCGACGCGACTATTTTCTTCCATGACCAGACGACATGACGCGCGTTATTCACTTCTACCTCTCAGTGTTGAGGCCGGTTGTCTTTTTGTGGGTCTGGATCGATTCGAAGCTCCGCCCCGCGCATGCCCTCACCTGCTGGGACAAAGCGGGCGAAGTGAGGCGATCTTCGCGCGTACCATTGCCTGCACTGTTTGTCCTCAAATGAAGCCCAAAAATGGCACAGGTACGAAGATCTTGTCATCAGTATTCACTCTGGACGCCGGGATAGGCAAAGGTCGGTACTGCAAGGCTACCGTGATCCCTCCCTGTATCAAGTCCTCCCACGCCCCCGTCACCAACCCCGTGAACTCAATGTGGACCAACCAAACGCGTCGGACGCGACCCCGCCTTGGATCACCCCGACGAACCCGAGCAAGAGCGAAGCTACTAGTCTCTCCACCATCCTCCACCAGATGTACGCAGTCTCCCTGACAACGAGTGTCCGGCACCTTGCCGGTATGTGCCTCGGCAAACAACCGACGCGTGAGAGCCTGGTCCACCGCGCGCCGCCGCGTTGGACCAAAGTCCAATACCCGCGGCTCGGCAGTCGGTCGATAGCCCAGTTGACCAGCTCAGTGCTCGCGTTGGTACCTCCGTTAGGCGTAGAGAGACGCGAGTGTCTGGGGACTAAGAAACAGTCGAGGTGAAGAGCGTGTCCACGCAGGCGAGCATCGAGAGTAGCGCCTTTCCGATGGATGCCATGGGCAAGTCGATGATCAGACGCCCGTGGCTGCTCACCATCGTGCTGGCGTCGGCGCTTTGCATTGCCTATCTTGTCGCCGCTGTCGCCCACTGGGGAGAGGCCGCGGATCGTTCTCTGTACGCAAACCTGGGGATGATCCCCATCGGCCTGGCGGCGACCCTCCTGGCCGCTGAGGCGGCAAAGAGCCGGTCGAGTCGTCGCTCGACTTGGGCCTGGGCGATGTTGGCCGCCGGTCTTGGCTGCTTCTGGGCGGGAGACGTGCTGTACTTCGTCTACCAGAACGTGTTCGGCAGTTCTCCCTTTCCTTCTCCGGCCGACGCCGGCTACCTCGCGTACTACCCCTTGGCATTCATCGGTCTTCTCTGCCTGCCCAGCCAGCCGGCCCACCGCCGTCGCCGCTCGGTCACCTACCCAAGTTGTCTCGTCCTGGTCGGGGGAGGGGCGGCCGCCATATTCGTCTGGTTCCTGCTGCCGACTCTGCACTCAAGCCGTGACAATCTCTTTGCCTATTGCCTGTCTGTGGGCTATCCGTTCGGCGACCTCCTTCTCCTTGGCGGGATCGCGTGGATGCTGCTGCGAGGTGCGTGGGTGAACCAATGGAGCATCTGGCTGCTCAGCGNNCGCGGCGGATGTGCTCTTCGGCTATCAGAGTATCCAGGGGTCGTTCCTGTCCGGTGGATTCGCCGATGTCGCCTATATGGTGTCATGGACCTCGTTCGCCTGGGCGGGTTACGCCGAACTGCGGCGCGAGCACCAGGGGGTTACTACGGGTCATCGCGTTGGTGAGGCTCATGAACGGTAGCGTCCGCATGTCGGTCTGGTCGCGAGGCGCAGGCGCCCGCCGCTCCTCGGAGCAGGGCTTCAGCGTGCTGGAGGCCCTCGTGATCGTCGTCATCATCTGCGTGGTGGTGGCGATAGGTGTTCCGGTGCTTCACGCCCGGGCCAAGCTGACTGTGCTCAGCCAAAACCTGCAGAGCCTGAGTGAGATGGTCAATGAGCAGGTGGCCGAGGGGTATTCGATCAGCTACCGAGCTTCTGGTGAGGGAGATCCCAAGATCTATTTGAGCAGTCATCTCGAGGAGACCCTGAGTGCCATGGGCGCGGCGGGCTACGTGAACCCGCTGGTCGGCTCAAAGAATGGGCGCGTTGTGCTCAACAGCAGTACGACCACGACGAGCCCTCCCTCGGTATCTCCCGCGGTTCTCATAACCAACTCCCCTGCGTACCAGTACTATGCGTTTGACGGCTTGACCCCGGAGATTCGCCGGCTGCTCGCAGGTTCTCTCGTCGTCGCCCTCAATTCCGACTCCCGAACCGTTGACGTGNNAAGAATAGTGGCGCGAAGGTCGTCACTGGCCTGGGTCCGATATCGTTCTCCCCTCCGCCGAACCAAGACGCCGAATGGCGGGCGACGTCGATGTGAGACGACAAGTCGGCGAGTCCCGAAGCATAGGTGACTCGAAGATCAACCAGGGCGAGACCGAGACCCATTCTGTTGAGGTCGCCAACCCAGCCCTCGTCCGACGTCCCGCCTATCACGAGCCACTCGACCGACTGCCTGGCTTTGTCAGTCTCGTCGCTGGCAAGCTCGAGGTGCAGCGTGCGCTCGCCATTATCCTCAGTGACGGCGAGCTTCGTCACCTTGAGTCCGTCCAGAGGATGGGCGCCAGCGGGAGCGAAGTAGTCGCGAATCGCCTTGGCCGCCTTTGAGTCTGTCATGCCCGCCGACGCGCCGCAGGCGGTCGTAGCGAGCGCCAGAGCAGCAAGAACCAACGCCAGCAGAATGGATGTGAAGTCCTTCCGCGGTTTCATCTGGCGCCCCCTTTGGCCGGCCGGCGTCGCGCGCCGCCTAGCCTACTCTTGCCGCTGGATGTCCACCGTTTCCACGTCCCAGAGCGGGATGACCAAGTCATGGTTGGTGTCGAGGGCCAGAGTCAACACGGCGCCCTCAACCTCATACTCCTTGATCGGGGTGTAGACCGCCTGTTTGTTGCCATTCGACGCTCTCCAGGTGACTGTGACGTTGTACATGCGCCTCTCCCCCTCTGTTCTTCGACTCCTGTCTAGTCAGGCTACCGCTTCTGCCGGCTTTCAACTTGACTAATCGGCCGCCTGGATGTTACACATGGAGGCGATGCACGGGCGGCTCCAAACGAGCC
>PMIZ01000207.1 GCA_003157225.1 Actinomycetota bacterium
GTCCTTGCTTCTCTTCTCATCCTCCGCCGCTTCGTCCCGCTAGTGATGATAGGGCTCTCCACGCTCGATGCGAACGGCGCGGTAGAGCTGCTCAAGGACTATACAGCGGGCCATCTGGTGCGGAAAGGTAAGCGACGAAAGCGACCAACGTACCTGCGAAGCGTCAAGCACGCGACCATCCAGGCCCACGGCGCCGCCGAGCACGAACTGGAAGTGGCTCTGGCCCTCCAACTTCTTGCCCGCCAGGAAGGTGCTCCAGTCCTCGGAAGTGTACTGTTGACCGCCCGGGTCGACGGCCACAGCATAGGCGCCCTTGCGCAAGAGGCCGAGCAGAGCCGCGCCCTCTTTGGCCCGAACTTGCTCTGCGCCCAACGCCAGCGCCGACTCCGGGGCCTCGAAGACCTCAACCTTCAGGTAGGGTCGCAGCAGACTCTCATAGTGACGCCAGACGCCTTGGTATTCGCGAGTCAGGCGCCCGACACAGACGATGCTCGCGCGCATGCGAGTCAGATGAAGAGCAGATCGTCAGGCCCCTCGTCGCCCTCGGACGAGAGCCTGAGCTTCTGAAGGCCACGGTAGATGGGATCCTTAAGAACAGCGGGCATGCTCCGCCAAAGACAGAGGTCGGGTTTGAGATAGCGGGACTTGATCTGACCCGTGCAATCGATTGTGCAGGTGAGGCACAGTTCCTGCTCGCGGGAGATCTTCTCCCGCCAGGGCCTCTCCCCCTCGTCCGCCCGTCGATAGGCGTCGAGCAGCAGGGTCTCCACGCTCAGGGATGGCACCACCGGGAAGTACACCTGTTCGGAGGGCACCCCGAAACGGAAGGTCCCTCCGTTCCAGTACATGAGCTGCATGACAGCGTCGGCAACGTGCCGGTTGACGATCTCCACGAGCGCGCGCCGCTCCAACTGCTTCGCCGCCTCGAGCAGCGTCGCAAGCACCGGGTGGTGCTCGCTGTCCGAGAGCTCCATCCAACATTCCTTGACCTGTGCCTCGGTGAGAGCGCCGTTGGCGACCAGTTTCGCGCCGAACATCTCGTCCCATTGCGGCATGCTCACCGCATCGATGCCGCCCCGGGACATATACACCCAACCCAGGTCCTCGAAATCCTGGACCTCGATTATGCCGGTCCGCCGCTCCTTGGAAAGGAACTGTAGGACGGTCACCAACGGGAACTCGCGTATCTCTCCCCAAAGAATCATTTTTTGATTCTACCCAATCCTTGCAGTTGTGATGCAGGCGGGGAGGCTGGACAAGAAACGCTTCGCGAGATAGAGTCGCTCACGTTTGTTTCCATTTCTCGACAGGAGGGGTTGCTTGATGGAAGAGAAGCACGAGCAGGTGACGATCACGAGGATCATGGACACGACCGCGAACCCCGCGCCCTTGGGGCTGCTGGCGTTCGGGATGACCACTGTCCTCCTCAATATCGTCAACACCGGCTACTACTCCCTGGGCGCAATGATCCTCGCCATGGGTGTCTTCTACGGTGGCTTGGTCCAGATCTTCGCCGGCTGGATGGAGTGGAAGAAAGGCAACACCTTCGGGACCGTCGCGTTCTCGTCGTTCGGCGGGTTCTGGCTGACCATCGTCTTTCTGATTGTGGCGCCCAAACTGGGCTGGGTGGCCGCCACGTCTGAGGGGCTCATGGGTTGGTACTTCATCCTGTGGGGGTTCTTCACGTTCTGTATGTTCATTGGGACCCTTCGCATCAACCGCGCGCTGCAGACCATCTTCGGCACACTGGTCATACTTTTCATACTGCTCGCCGTCCGTGATTGGGCCAGCTCCTCGGTGGTCGGCAAGATCGCTGGATGGGAAGGCATCATCTGTGGGCTATCTGCCATCTACACGGGCGTAGCCCACATCCTGAACGAGCTCTACGGCCGCATTGTGTTGCCGCTCGGAGTGGTGAAGAAGTAACAGCAACGGAGAGGGGCTGACGCCACCCGGCAATAGGTGGCGCCTGGAGAGCGCGAAGGAGCGCCGGCGCGGAATGCGCAGGCGCTCCTTCGCCTCACAGATCCGTCACTCCGCCCCGCCGTGTCAGCCGGCCGCCGGCCGCCGTGGGGAGCGCAGTCGCGCCAGGACTCCCTTGCGGGGTGCGAAGACGAAAGCCAGCAGGAAGAAGGCCGTCGCCACCAAGACCATGGCGCCCCCCGAGGCGACGTTCAGGTAGTAGCTCGCGTAGAGACCGCTGATGGCCGAAACGACGCCAATGGCGACTGAGACCGCCATCATCGCCGGCAGTCTGCGGGTGAGCAGATAGGCCGCCGCCGGAGGAGTCACCAGCATGGCGGCAACCAGCGCCACGCCGACCGTCCGAAGCGAGACGACGATGGTGGCGGCCAGCATCAGAAAGAGACCCGTACGCAGCAGGTCGGTGTGCAGACCGAGGGTCTGGCCGAGTATGGGATCGAACGACACCACGAGCAGGCGTTTGTACAGCAGCGCGATGCACACGAGCACGACCGCCGCCAGACCTCCGCTGATCCATAGGTCGACTTCGGACACGCCGAGGACGTTGCCAAAGAGCACGTGGGTGAGGTCCACGGCGTAGGTGTCCATGGTGCTGATCAGCACCACGCCAAGGGCCAGCGCCGCCGCGAAGAACACACCGATGGCCGTGTCTTCCCGGATGGTCCCCGATCGGGAGACAAAGCTGATCCCCACCGCCACGAGCAGCCCGGCGACGAGCGCTCCGGCGAGTAGGTTGACCCCCGCCAGGTAGGCCACGGCCACGCCCGGGAGGATGGCGTGAGCCAAGGCATCCCCTAGGAAGGCCATGGAGCGCAGGACCACGTAGCAGCCGATCAGCGAGCACACCACCCCTACGATGACCGAGGCGATCAACGACCTCTGCATGAATCCCAATGCAAACGGTTCCGTCAGCCAGTTCATCGTCTCTCCCCGCCGCCGCAGCACTGGTCGACCACGATGGCCTTGCCGTTGACAACCACCATCTGGCCACCGAACGCCGACTGGAGGTGCGCCTCGGTGAAGACCTCCTGTGGGCTGCCCGCGCTGACGAGGTGGCCATTCAACAGGACCACCTGGTCGAACCTCCCGGCAGCGAGATCCAGGTCGTGGGTGGAGACGAGCACAGTGACGGCCTGCTCTCGCAGCCCGCTCAGCAGCTCCAGGGTCTCCTCCTTGGTGCCGATGTCCACCCCGGTGAAGGGCTCGTCCAGAAGCAGCACGCGCGGCTCCTGTGCGAGCGCGCGCGCCAAGAACACTCTCTGTTGCTGCCCGCCCGACAGTTCTCCGATCGGCCGGTCCGAGAGCTGCCCGATCCCCAGCTTGTCAAGGCTGGCGCGGACTACCTGGCGATCGACGGCGGAAAGCCGTTTGAACCAGCGCTTGCGGCCGTACCTTCCCATCGCCACCACGTCCTCGACCGTCACAGGAAAGCGCCAGTCCACTTCCTCGCGCTGCGGCACATACGCCACGGGCTCGCGGAACTCTCCCGGTGGGTGGCCCCCGATGCGGATCTCGCCGGAGGCTATCGGTAGCAGCCCCACCAGCGCCTTGAAGAGAGTCGACTTGCCCGCACCGTTCGGACCGACGACCGCCACTTGAGCGCCGCGCTGAACGCCGAGTGAGACAGCGTCGAGCGCCGCCCGGGCGCCATAGAACACGCTGACTTGGCGTAGTTCCAGCAGGTCTGTCACCGCAACGCCTCCACGATGAGATTCACGTCCCAGCGCATCATGTCGAGATAGGTGTTCGCGTTGGCGCCCAGGGAGTGGATGTAGAGGTCGGTGACCACCTTCACTCCTGTCTCCTTGGCGATTTGCGCGGCCAGGTCGGGATTGTTGCCCGTCTCGAGGAACACAGCCGGTGCTCCGCTCGCCTTGATTTGCTCGATGAGTGCCGCCAACTCGCGCGCAGACGGAGATCCTTCCCCCGACACGCTCTCGAAGATCGCCCCGACGATGGTGAAGCCGTACCGTTTCGCGAAATAGCCGAAACTCTCGTGGTTCGTCACCAGCAGCCTCCGCCCAGCGGGGATGGTCTGCACCTGAGCCGCGATCCACTGATCAAGGTCACGTAGCTTCTGCGCGTACGATTGAGCGTTCTTGGCGTACACCTCGCTCCCCGCCGGGTCGATTGCCGAAAGGCCGCGGCGTATGTTGTCGACGTAGGTGACCACCTCCACAGGGTCAAGCCANNCCGAACGACCGGCCCCGGAGATGAGGTCGTCCACCATGGGCTCGAGACCCCGGTTGTTGATGATGATCGCCCGGCTTTGGGCGACTCGCGTGGCATCCTGAGGCGTAGGTTCGAAGGAATGCGGATCGGCGCCCGTGGGAATCAGCGCCGACACCGACAGACGATCGCCGGCCACGTTTTGGGCGATGTCGGCCATGAAGCTGGTGTCCGCCAACACCGTGAGCTGTCCGGCTTTGGCGGGAGGCGCTGCGCCGCCGCACCCGGCCAGGAGGCAGGCAGCCACGAGTAGGGCCGTGACGAGCAGCGCACCATACGCCGCACAGAGCGTTGGCCTTCGCCTCACGGCCTCACCCGACGCTCATCCACTCGATTTGACTCCGGCCACACGCTCGAGGAGCCTGCGGTCTCTGATCTCGACCTTGCGGCCACTTGTCTCCAAGGCCCCCGCGCGCGCAAGTTGTTGGAAGGCCCGCGACAGCGTCTCGGGCACCGTGCCCACCGCGGCGGAGAGCTGGTTCTTGGACATGCCGAGATGGACTGTCTGTTCCGGGCCCCCATCACTCGCAAGCGACAGCAGATAGGCTGCGAGCCGCTGTGAGACGTCGCGGAGCGACAGGTCCTCGATCAGCGAAGCGAACGAGCGCAGACGGGCGGACAGGGCCGACAACAGACGTAGCGCCACTTCCGGTTCGCGGCCTATCAAGTCCAGGAAGGCCTGCCGCGGGATGTACAGCGCTTCGCTCGGCTCGAGGGTCTCGGCGCTGGCAGGGTAGTTCACTCCGGACAGCACGGCCACCTCTCCCACAGGCTCCCCCGCGCCCATGGTCATGAGTGTCTGCTCGCGTCCCTTGGGCGAGACCTTGAACACTCTGATGCGCCCGCGAAGCACCACAAAAAGACCGTCTGCGCGGTCGCCCTCAAGGAAGACGGTCTGGTCGGCGTCGAAGACCCTCTTTCGTCCCCGCGCCACCAACTGGCTCAGGTGCTCCTCGTCGAGCCCCTCGAAGAGACTGCCCCGCCGAAGCATGGAGCGCAGATCGTGCGCTGCACCGGCGCCACCGCTCTCCGCAGCCTGCTTCCTCGTGCCCGACGGAATCGTCACACCATCTCCTTGTCACCCGAAGACATCTGATCTTCGGGTCTTGACTTAGGTCAAGGACGCGCTCGAGCGACTATGTTAGCTTCTTCAAGGGAAAACAAACCGCCAATAGCCTCCGAAGCGCTTGCCGAAATGGCAATGCTTCTCCAACGGAAAGGCAGGAGGATACATATGTTTTGTTATCAATGCGAGCAGACCGCCAAGTCGGTCGCCTGCACGGTCAAAGGGGTTTGCGGCAAGGAGGACGAGGTCGCGGCGCTCCAGGATGCGCTCGTCTACTCTCTCAAAGGCTTGGCCCTAGTGGCCGAAAAGGCCCAGGCCTTGGATCTCGTCACGCCGGACGCCTACCGCTTCCTCGCCTCGGGCCTGTTCGTCACCCTGACGAACGTCAATTTCGATCCGATGGCCATCAAAGGCTGGATCGACGAGGCGGTCAAACGCCGGGAAGCCCTCAAGGCCGCGCTCGCCGATCGCAAGGTGACCCTCACTCTGCCCGAGGGACCCGTGACTTTCATCCCGAGCCCCACGGTCCAAGAGCTTGCCGATCAAGGACGCAAGCACGATATCAATACTGAGGCCTCGAATGACCCTAACGTCCGCTCTTTGCAGCACACCGTACTCTATGCGGTGAAAGGCGTAGCCGCCTACGCGCACCACGCGGCGGAGTTAGGCTACAGCGACAAGGCTGTCGACGCGTACTTCGTCGAGGCGCTCACCGATCTGGCCCGCTTCGATGAGGGCGATCTCAATGCCTGGGTCGGCAAGGCTCTTCGTTGCGGCGAGATGAACTACAAGACCATGGAACTGCTCGACAAGGCCAACACCGAGACCTACGGAACCCCGGTACCCACCGAGGTGCCGCTGGGTGTCAAAAAGGGCAAAGCCATCCTGGTGTCCGGCCACGACCTACGCGACCTCCACGAGTTGCTCCAGCAGACGGAGGGCAAAGGCATCACCGTTTACACCCACGGCGAGATGCTGCCGGC
>PMIZ01000528.1 GCA_003157225.1 Actinomycetota bacterium
CCCCGCCTCGGCGGCTGCGCGCGCCACCATCCAGCCCTCGCGGCACGTGTCGGCGATGCTGGTCACCCCACTGCGCGCGCACTCATACGCGCCCCACAGGGCCGAGACCCCGTAGTCTTCGTCGCTGAGTTTTCGGGCTGCCAACAGCAGCCGAAGCATCCACTCACCGAACCCACACGGCTCAGCGAAGCCCCCGAACGCCGAGAACTTAAGGTGGGTGTGGGTATTGACCAACCCAGGCATGAGCGCGCACCCGGGAAACTCACGAACGGGCTCGGCCGGATACCGGCTGCGCAGTTCTTCCGCAGGTCCAACCGCCACGATCACCGTGCCCTCGACGGCAACAGCGCCATTCGCTATCGGTGGCCCGGAGATGGGAAGCAGCCAATCGGCTTGAAGAAGCACCGCTCCAACCCCCTGATCTAGCCATACCGGCGTTTGGGCGCCAGGCGGCCGTATCGCCCGTTTCTTCCGCCGGCGCGCGCCCAGAGGCGTCGGCCCAGACATCCGCGGCGCCGGCGGGATGACCGCGTCTTGCTTACTTGAACAACGTGCTGAACGCGCTCACCGCCGAGTCCCAGAGCCACTGCGGCGCCACGCCGATCGCCACCGTCGCGAACGCGCATACCGCGAGCGCAGCCGCCATCCCGCCGGCGATGGGCTCCCTAACCACATAGTCTTCTTCCGGATCGCGGAAGAACATGTAGATGATCACCCTGAGGTAGTAGTAGGCCGAGACAGCGCTCAGCACGACTCCGATCACCGCGAGCCACCACAGGTTCGCCCACACCACGCCGCCGAACACGTAGAACTTGCCGATGAAGCCGGCGGTGCCGGGGATCCCCGTCAACGACAGCAGGAACAGCGCGAACAGCGAAGCCGCCCAGGGCGAGCGTCGTCCGAGCCCGGCCAGTTGCTTCAGCGAGTGGTCGAACTTGTCCGGCATCTGGCTCTTCAGGTAGACGAGAATGCCGAAGGCGCCCAGGTTGGTGAATGTGTACGCTACGAGGTACACCAGCACCCCGCGACCCGGATAGGAATTGGCGCTCCAGCCCACGGCCGCGAGCCCGCTGAGCAGGTAGCCGGCATGGGCTATGGAGGAATAGGCCAACATCCTTTTTACATTGGTCTGGACGAGGGCATACAGGTTGCCCACCAGCATCGTGAGGATCGCGAGCACGATGAAGAAGATGCCCCAATCGTGCACGGCGTTCGGGAAAGCGACCACGAAGGAGACGAGAAAGGCCGAGAAGGCGGCGGCCTTGGGTCCCACTGAGAAGAACCCGGCTATCGGCGTCGGGGCACCCTGATAGACGTCGGGGATCCACATGTGGAAAGGAGCCGCCGAGACCTTGAACGCAAGCCCGATGGCGACCAGGAACACGGCGAGAAGCACCCCGGCGCTTTCACCCCGTGCGCCCAGCGCCTTGCCGACTGCCGCGTAGTTGGTGGCTCCCGATTCGCCGTACACCAGCGAGATGCCGTACACCATGATGGCCGAGGCAAACGAGCCGGTGAGGAAGTATTTGAGGGACGACTCGTTGGAGCGCTCCTGGTAGCGCAGGAAGGCCGCCAGGAGGTAGCTGCTGATGCTCATGAGCTCGAGAGCGACCCACAGCAGGATGAAGTCCCGCGCGGCGGCCATGAGGTCCATCCCGATGATGGCAAAGATGACGAGGGCGTAGTACTCGCCGCGGTGCCAGTGACGCGCCTCCAGGTAGCTCGACGACATGAGCAGCGTCAGTGCGCCGCCAGCCGCGAACAGCACCTTGAAGAAGATGGTCCAGTTGGAGAGCGCCATCATGCCGGCGAAGCTCACCCGGTTCTCGCCTACGAGTGCCAGCGACACGACGATGGACGCCGCCAGTCCCATCAGCGCGATGGCGAGGATGGCGGTCTTGTCGGACCTGCCGTCAGGGCCTGGCTTCAGGAAGGGCTCCACCAGCAAGATGATGCAGGCGGCCGCCAGTAGGATCAGCTCGGGGATAACGGGGACTAGGTCAGGCGACTGCATCTAGTGCCCTCCGAAGAAGGTCCGCGAGAGCTGGGCCAGGCCATTGCCGTGCTCCGCAAGGTAAGGCTTGACCTGGGACATGATGTTCTCGGCCGGGGCGTGGAGCACGTTCAAGAAGGTGTGCGGGTAGAGGCCGATCCAGATGACCAGCACCACGAGCGGCACCAGGGTGATGATCTCGCGGGCGCTCAGGTCCTTGAGGCCAGACCACCGCTCGTTGGCCGGCTGGAACATGGTGCGCTGGTACATCCACAGCAGGTAGGCGGCGCCAAGAATAATCCCGATCGAGGCGATCACGGCAAACACCTTCGCGTACTGGAACACCCCGATGAGGATGAGGAACTCGCCCACGAAACCGTTCAGCCCCGGCAGCCCCAGGCTGCCCAGCACGAACAGGCTGAAGAGAGCGGCGGCCACCGGCATCGGCTTGGCCATGCCGCCGTAGTCCTTGATGAGGCGGGTATGCGTGCGGTCGTAGAAGAAGCCGACCATCATGAAGAGGGCACCGGTGAGGATGCCGTGGTTGACCATCTGCAGCACCGAGCCCTCGATGCCCTGCTGGTTGAAGGTGAAGAGGCCGGCAGTGATGAAGCCCATGTGACTCACCGACGAGTAGGCCACCAGCCGCTTCATGTCGGGTTGCACCAGCGACATGGCCGCGCCGTAGACCACAGCGATGGCCGAGAGGATGAGCACGGGCACAATGGCCTTCACCGCCACAGCGGGGAAGAACCCGATGCAGAAGCGGATCATGCCGTAGACCCCCATCTTGAGAAGCACGCCCGCCAGGATGACCGACCCGGCGGTGGGGGCCTCGGTGTGGGCGTCGGGGAGCCAGGTGTGCACCCCGAACATGGGCACCTTGATGGCGAAGGCTATGAAGAAGGCGGCGAAGCACCAAGCGGCCAAGGCGCCGCCGAAACCGGCCTTCTGCAGGGCGAGGATGTCGAAGGTGAGCGGTCCGCCGTGCTTGGCGTACGACCAGACCACGGCTAGGATGGCCACCAGCATCAGCACCGAGCCGGCGAAGGTGAACAGGAAGAACTTGATGGCCGCATAGACCCGGCGCGCGCCGCCCCACAGGCCGATGATGAAGTACATCGGGATGAGCTGGATCTCCCAGAACACGTAGAAGAGGAAGAGGTCCAGGGAGACGAACACGCCGAGCATGCCGGTCTCGAGCACGAGGAGGCTGATGAAAAAGGCAAGCCCCCGATCCTTGATGGAGTTCCAGGAACCCAGGATGGCGAGCACCGAGAGCAGCGTCGTCAGCAGGATCAGAAGCAGCGAGATGCCGTCGATGCCCAGGTGGTAGGAGATGCCCAGGCTCCTGATCCACGAGTGGTTCTCTACGAATTGGTAGTCCGCTGTACCGGCGTGGAACTGGGTGGCCACATAGATCGAAAGGGCGAAGGTGGCTATGGTGGTGACCAGCGCCGTGGTCTTGTAGGAGCTCGGCCGCCCGCGCATGAAGACGAGCATGATGAGCGCACCCGCGATCGGTAGGAAGGTGAGAGCGGTCAGCATCATGTCGCAAACACCACCACGGTCACGATCACGAACAGCCCGATGAACATCCAGAGCAAGTAGTTCTGCACCCGCCCGGTCTGGAGCGGCCTGACCGCCTGACCGGCGTGCTGCCAGAGCCAGGCTGTGCCGTGCACCGCGCCGTCGATGACCGACTCATCGAAGTGGTGCCACACCCAGCGCGAGCCATCCACTGCCAGCCGGACCACCGTGGCGTCGTAGAGTTCGTCTATGTAGAACTTGTTGTAGACCACGGTGTAAGCCGGGCGGAGCCTCGCCCCGACTATCGCAGGGAGGTCGGTGCGGCGCACATACATCAGCCAGGCCAGTCCCATGCCGAGCAGGGCCACCAGGAGCGACACCAGCATCAGCACGATGTCGAGGCTCTGGACGCCCCTGTCGGTGATGCCCATGATCGCGTCGGCTTGCTCGAAGACCGGGCGGAGGAATCCCTGCAGCGCGCCTACGCCGCCGGGCAGACCCAAGAAGCCGCCCAGCGTCGAAGCGACCGCCAGGAGGACGAGCGGCCAGGTCATCGAGCGAGGGCTCTCGTGGATGCGCGCGCAGGTGGTGGCATCCGAGCGGGTCTCCTTGCCCCAGAAGGTCACGAAGATCATGCGGAAGGTATAGAAAGCGGTGATGAAGGCCGCCACGATGCCCACAACCCAGATGATGTAGACGCCGGCCTGAAAGTTCTTGCCCAGGATCTCGTCCTTCGACCAGAACCCCGCGAAGGGGAAGATACCCGACAGCGCCAGGCCGCCGGCCATGAAGGTGATCCAGGTAGTGGGGATCCGCCGCGCGAGGCCGCCCATGCAGCCCATGTCCTGCTCGCCACTCATGGAGTGGATCACCGAACCGGCGCCCAGGAACAGAAGGGCCTTGAAGAAGGCGTGCGCCACCAGGTGGAAGATGGCCGCCGACCAGGCCCCCACCCCGAGCGCCATGAACATGTAGCCCAACTGCGACACCGTGGAGTAGGCCAGCACC
>PMIZ01000267.1 GCA_003157225.1 Actinomycetota bacterium
ACTGGGGCTGAGTCCTTGAGCCACCTTGTCCTTGAAGCTGACCGCTCGCTCGAGCAGCCCCATGGGCGTCACGCAGGAGAGGATCCAGGTGAGCTCGGTGACCTCGGGGACGTCGTGTTGGGCAAAAAGGGCGGCCTGTGTCGGATCGAGGCCGAGGGCTAGGAAGTCCAAAGCTAGACCAACGGTATACTCCCGCAGCAGGGCGCCGTCCTGCACCGCGGTGAGCGCATGGTAGCTGGCAATGAAGTAGAAGGGCTGGTTGCCTGCCTGCAGCGTTATGTACTGGCGCAAAGCACCGAAGTAATTGCCCAGGTGGGGCCTGCCCGAAGGCTGTATGCCGGAGAGAATGCGCATGCCTTAGACAGTATATCGCCGTACGCAATAGCCACGTTTTTGATATACATATATCACGATGGGAAACACCGGTGGGTCGACCTTGCGCTGAAGGGCTCAGGTTGGAGCCGAGGAGGGATGCCATGAGGGAACTGGACGTTGCCCGGGTGAGCGAGGCTGTGGCCAAACTGGCCGTCGACGCGTGCACTTACCTCGGCGACGACATCGTGGCCTTCTTTGAGAAGGCGATCGACCGCGAGGCCTCGGAGACCGGCAGGGACGTGCTCGCTCAGTTGCTCGAGAATGCCAATCTGGCCAGGGATGCCAACAAGCCGCTCTGCCAGGACACGGGTCTCGCGGTGGTATTTCTGGAGGTCGGCCAGGACGTTCATCTGGTCGGCGGAAGCCTCGAAGACGCCGTCAACGAGGGTGTGCGCAAGGGCTACACCGACGGCTATCTTCGTAAGTCGGCGGTGGCCGATCCCATCGGAGAGCGCAAAAACACCGGCGACAACACCCCGGCCATGTTGCACGTGCGGGTGGTGCCGGGCGACAAGGTGCGCGTGACAGTGGCTCCCAAGGGTGGCGGCGCCGAGAATATGAGTGCCATCGGCATGCTGAAGCCGGCGCAAGGCCGCCAGGGTGTCGTCGATTTCATCGTCGACACGGTGAGCAAGGCCGGTCCCAACCCCTGTCCCCCCATCATGGTCGGGGTGGGGCTCGGCGGGACCTTCGAAAAGGCGGCCTACATGGCCAAGCACGCGCTACTGCGAGAGGTTGGTTCCACGAACCCCGTGCCGCGGCTGGCCGAACTCGAGGATGAGCTCGAGAAGCGCTGCAACGACCTGGGCATCGGACCGGCCGGTCTAGGTGGTACGGTTTCGGTTCTCGACGTGTTCGTGGAGGAGTTGCCGGCACACATCGCCAGTATGCCCGTGGCGGTCAACATCCAGTGCCATTCCGCTCGGCATAAGGAGGTGGCGCTCTGATGGACCGCCGCATCACCACTCCGCTCACCGATGAGGTCGTAGGGAGCCTTCGCGCGGGCGACCGCCTGCTCATCTCCGGGATCATCTACACGGGTCGCGACGCGGCCCACAAGCGCCTCGTGGAACTGGTCGACAAGGGCGAGCCTCTGCCCATAGACATCAAAGGGCAGATCATCTATTTCGTGGGACCCACTCCGCCCAAGCCGGGCGACGCCATCGGCTCGGCCGGTCCCACCACCTCCGGCCGCATGGATGCCTATTCGCCCAAGTTGCTCGACCTGGGGCTCAAAGGCATGATCGGCAAGGGCTCGCGCAACGAGGCCGTCAAAGAAGCGCTCAAGCGTGACAAGGCCGTCTATCTGGGCGCGACCGGCGGAGCCGGCGCCCTCCTTTCGCAGCGGATCCTATCCGCCAAGGTGGTTGCCTACGAGGATCTCGGTCCGGAGGCCATCCGAGAGCTCGAGGTCAAGGACTTCCCCGTGGTGGTCATCAATGATATGTACGGAGGCGACCTTTACGTCGAGGGCCGCAAGAAGTACGAAAGGAAGGGAGATTCTTGAGCGCAAAACCTCGTGAGGTGGCCAACGTGGGGGCCGGTCTCTGGGAGGGGACCGGAATGTGGGCCTGGCTGCTCTTCAGGATCAGCGGGCTCCTCCTGGTCTTTTACCTGGGGGCTCACATCATCATCATCTCCACCGCCCGCTGGAGCAGCGGGGGAGCCACCTTCAACTCCCTCATGAAGACCTTCGACAACTGGGCGCTGATCGTGCTCGACATGGCGCTGGTCGTGGCCGTGCTCTACCACGCGCTGAACGGCGTGCGCATCATCCTGATGGACATGGGCATAGGCATTCGCCGTCACAAGCTCATGTTCTGGAGCGCGATGGCGGTGGTCGTGATCTGCTTCGCCATCTTCGCCTGGGTCGGCTTCACCTACATCGCCACGGGCAAGGGGGTGAGCTGGTGAAAGCCGCAGTAGCCTCCACGCACAAGGGCGGCATGTGGGCCTGGCTCTTGCAGCGCATCACCGCGGTGCTACTGATCGTCTGCCTGGCGATCCACCTGATCTTCACGCACCTTCTCAACATCGGTCAATTGGACTACGGCAACGTCGCCAACCGTCTGGCCCACGGCAGCCTTACCGCGGTGGACATCATCCTGCTGGCCGCTGGTATCTACCACGCCCTGAACGGTCTCCGCATGGTGCTCATGGACTACTGGTTCACCTCGCGCACTCGGGCGCTGAGCCTCACCCTGGGCCTCTGGGTAGTGGGTCTCGCATTCATGGTCTACGGAACCTGGGCCCTCTGGCCCTGGATCAGTTAGGTAAGGTGGGCGAGACATGATCCATCATGACGTGATCGTTGTAGGCGGCGGACTCTCCGGTCTGCGCGCGGCCATCGAGGCCAAGCGGGCCGGCGTCGACGTCGCCATCCTGTCCCAGGTCCACCCCGGCCGCAGCCACTCCGGCGCAGCGCAGGGGGGCATCAACGCTGCGCTCGCCAACCATCCCGACGGCACCCACGACACTTGGGAGCTACACGCGTTCGACACCACAAAGGGCGGCGACTACCTGGTCGATCAGGATTGCGCCATCCAGATGGCCAAAGATGCCCCCGGAGTCATCTACGAGATGGACCACTGGGGCTGCCCGTTCAGCCGTTTTGATAACGGCAAGATCGCGCAGCGGCCCTTCGGCGGTGCCGGCTTTCCGCGCTGCTGCTACGGCGCTGACAAGACCGGCCACTATCTGTTGCACACGCTGGTCGAGCAGGCATACAGGCTTCAGGTCAAGATGTACGTCGAGCAGTACGTGAGCAAGCTCATCGTGCACGACGGTGTCTGCCAGGGCGTGGTGGCCTACGACATGATCCATGGCGGTTTCGAGTCCTTCACGGCCAATGCCGTGATCATCGCGACGGGTGGCGCCGGCCGGACCTACAGCAACTCCACCAACGCCGTGATTAGCACCGGCAGCGGCATGTTCATGGCCTACCACGAGGGCGTGCCACTCAAGGACATGGAGTTCGTCCAGTTTCACCCCACGGGGCTCTTCACCACCAACATCCTCATGACCGAGGGCGCCCGTGGTGAGGGCGGCTACCTCATCAACGGTTTGGGCGAACGTCTCATGGAGAAATACGCGCCCAAGGCCATGGAACTGGCTCCGCGCGACATCACCTCCCGGTCGATCCAGACTGAGATCAACGAAGGCCGGGGCATCGACGGCAAGGGGTACGTCTACCTGGACCTCCGGCACCTGGGAGCGGAAAAGATCTTGGAACGCCTCCCAGGTATCCGCGATCTGGCCATCCACTTCGAAGGCGTGGACCCGATCGAGGCGCCGATTCCGGTTGTACCCAGCCAGCACTACTGGATGGGCGGCATCGACACAAACGTCGACGGAGCCACCGTCATGCCGGGCCTCTACGCGGCCGGTGAGTGCGCCTGCGTTTCGGTCCACGGCGCCAACCGTCTGGGCGGAAACTCACTGCTCGAGACCATCGTGTTCGGACGACGAGCCGGAGCGGAAGCGGTGCGGTATCTCGAAGGCCTCACCGAGAAGCGGCCCAACGCGCGGACGGCGTTCTCGGCGGCCCAGCTTATGGAGCAGAGGGTGGAAGAGCTCGGTGGGCGCACCGGCACCGAGGACGTCTACGCTCTGCGCGCGGAGATGACGGCCACTATGAAGGAGCACTTCGGCGTGTTCCGCGACGAACCCACCATGAAGGCGGGCGTAGAGAGGTTGCTTTCCATCAAGCGGCGGGTCAAGAACATCGGCCTGCGCTGGACGGGGAGCGTCTTCAACGTCGACATGATCCGCACGGTGGAATTCGAGGGAATGGTCGACCTGGCGCTCTGCGTCGGCCTGGGGGCGGTCGCTAGGCAGGAGTCCCGCGGGGCTCACTTCCGTACCGACTACAACACGCGGGACGACGTGAACTGGCTGAAGCACACGTTGGCCTACTATCAGCCCGACGCCGCCGGCCCGCGCCTGGACTCCAAGCCAGTGACCCTCGGCACCTTCGAGTTACAGGAGCGGAAGTACTGATGCCTAACATCAAGTTTCGCGTCAAGCGCCAAGACCCGCGCAGCAAGAAGGACTCCGAGGCCCACTGGGAGGACTACACCGTCACCTACGAGGGCGAGAACCTGACCGTTCTCGAGGGCCTCTTCTACATCCAGGAGAAGCTCGATGGCAGCCTCTCGTTCAGGTACTGCTGCCGGGCCTCTATCTGCGGCAGTTGCGCCATGTACATCAACGGCGCCTACCGCCTGGCTTGCCAGACCAACGTCAAACACCTCGACACCGACCTCATCACGGTCGAGCCCATGCCGCACCTGCCGCTGGTAAAGGACATGGTCGTCACCATGGACGACTTCTTTGCCAAGTATGAATACGTGATGCCTTGGCTGATCCGCAACTCGCCCGACCCGGAGAAGGAGATCATCCAGTCGCCGAAAGAACGCAACAAGATCAACATGCCGGTGGACTGCATCCTGTGCGGTTGCTGCTACTCGAGTTGTCCGTCGGTGTGGGGCGAGGAGAACTATGTAGGTCCCGCCGCATTGTTGAAGGCCTATCGGTTCGAGGTGGACTCCCGTGACGAGGCCCGCAGGGAGCGCATGCCCTGCTGGGACAACGAGCGCGGCGCGTATCGCTGCCACACCATCATGAACTGCGGGGAGGCCTGCCCGAAGGAGCTCAACCCCACCGAGGGCATCCAGTGGCTCAAGAAGGCGGCCGTCCGCAGGAAGCTGTTCGGGAAGGCGAAATAGCGACTGCCCAACCGTGAGTCCGCGGCGCGTTCCGCGCGCCCCCTGAGGAAGAGACGACCGGCCGGCGCCCCACGAGGGGCGCCGGCCGGTCTTGTTGTGGAGGGTCTTCGTACTATCATGATTTCCGTGGCCGGGCTCCATTCGAGGAGAGGCCGCGTCGGCAAATCGCCCTCACATAGGATCAGGAGGACCACATGCCTCTCATAGTCGTGAAGATGCTGGAAGGCCGCAGCGTCGAGCAGAAGCGCCGCCTCGTGAAAGAGATGACGACCGTGGTGGCGAAGTTCACCGGCGCTCCGGAAGAGCAGGTGGATGTGGTCATCGAGGACTACGCCCGGGAGAACTGGGCCAAGGGCGGGGTGCTGTTCTACGACAAGTAGCCGGCTCGCCCCGGCGGCCGGCGTCCGTCGGCGGGAACGTGCGCCGAACGGGTCGCACGGCTCAGACTCCGTACGCCTCCGCGAGCAACGCGACCGGATGCACCGTCTCGAGACCGGTGGCATGAGCCAACTGCATGCGGCAGGTGCTGCACTCGCTGGCGAGCAGGTCGGGCGCCAGCTCGGCAACGCGGTCGAAAAGCGGTCTTCCCACCCGCATGGACAAGTCGTAGGTGTGGGCCTTCATCCCGAAGGTTCCCGCCATTCCGCAACAGCCGGCAGCCAGGTCGATCACCTCTACGCCCGGTATCTCCCGGAGCAGCTCGAGGGCCGGGCTGCCGATCTGCTGCGCCTTGAGGTGACAGGGCTGGTGGTAGCCCATGCGGAGCGGCGCGCCGCTGGTAGTCGGATGAGCGGAGGCTGCCTGCCCGGCGGCGCCGTGTGAGTGCAGCGGGCCGGCCGTCGGAGCGGCCTCCGGGTAGTCTGCGCGGCGCCGCACCAGGAACTCGCCGAGGTCGTGCGTGGCGTTGGCCACCAACGAGCAGTCGGGGCTGCTGACGTAGTCGGGGTAGTGGACTTTGAAAGCGAAGCTCGCTGTCGGCTCGGCACTGACGACCTCCGCTCCAGCCTTCACGTACGGCAGCACGGCCTTCAGGTTGAATTGCGCCGTCTCGCGGGCCTTGCCGGCGTAGCCGTACAGCATCTCCGGGATGCCGCTGGACCGTTGCTCGGGCACCACGACGTCGACGCCATGGGCTCGCAGCACCCGGCACACCGTTTGGCCTAGCTCCGGATCGTTGTAGTTGGCGAAGAGATCGCAGAAGTAGGCAATGGTGGGCGCAACGGTGGGTGGGGCCGCGGCGTGACCCGCCGGCTCCGGCAGGCCGGGGGCGCTGCCGCCTTCGGCCGGCAGCGCGGCGCTTGCAGGCGAAGCCACACCCTTCTGGAAGGTCCTTCTCGCGAAGCGCGCCATCGGCCGGCGCCTGTCGATCCCCAGAAGCGGTTCGGCTAGGCGCCTCAGCGCCGGTTGGTTGACGATCCGGTTGGCGAGCGGGGCGGCGAGGGAACCGAGCCGCGAGACGGTCTCCGCCCGGCCGAGCAGCATGTCGACCGGTGAGCCCCGGTGCGCCGCCCGGTACTTGCTCTTCGCCTCCAACATCAGCTTGGGGATGTTCACGTTGGACGGGCACTCAACGGCGCACATGCCACACTCGATGCAGTAGTCGGTGACTACCTTCGTCGCGGCTGCGCCGTATGTGCCCTCCGGGTCGAGAGCTCCGCTGATGACGGCCCTCAGCAAGTTGGCCTTCGCCCGAGGAGAGGCGTGCTCCCGGCGGGTGGCTTTGTACGTGGGACACATGGTCGCAACGACGGTGCTCTTGCACACCGCGCACCCGTGGCATCGTTCGATCTCGCTCTCGTAGCCCCCGGGCACGAAGTGCAGCGTGGGGGTCTGTGGCAGCGTCCTGTACCCTTCCTCGTAGCGCACGTTCGCGAAAAGAGTGTGCCGGGGCTCCTGCGGCCCGACCTTCTTGCCCGGGTTCAGCAAAGCGTCGGGATCGAATGCATTCTTGATTCGAACGAAAAGGGAGTAGATCTCTTCCCCGTACATCTCCTTCATGCGCGGGGTATGTACCAGACCATCCCCGTGCTCTCCGGCCATCGTGCCTCTCACTCCCAGCACGTAGGCCGACACCTCGTCGTAGATGCGCTGCATCTTGCGCTGGTCGTCGGGATCCCGCTGGTCCAGCACCGGCCGGGTGTGGATGTTGCCGTCGCCGACGTGGCCCACCATAATGGCTTGGACGCCCTCGCGGTCGAAGAGTCGCTGGAGGAAAGCGACGCAGGCCGGCAGCTCGGTCGGATGGACGGTGATGTCCTCGATGAAGGGTTGCGGCTGGCGGGGCCCGGGCATGCGCTGCATCAGCGCGACGGCCGACTTTCGCACCTTCCAGAGATGCTCGGTCTCGGCGGCGCTAGCCGCGCGAACAAGGCGGAGGGCGGCTGTGTGGTCCAGATGGCGTTTCAGCAGCGAGAAGCTTTCGTCGACCTCCTGATCGTCGTGGCCCTCGAACTCGATGAGGAGCGCGGTATCGGTGGCTTCGGGGAGCATGGCGTCCACCCGGGAGTCGTGCTTGCGGACCGCGCTGAGGAACCGCGAGTCCATGATCTCGACGGCCGTCGGCGACAGAGCCAGGATGCCGGGCACCGCCTCCCCTGAGGTGAAGATGGACGGGAAGTAAGCCATGGCGATGCCTCGCCTTGCAGGCAGCGGCACCAGGTTGAGCGTCGCCTCGGTGACAAGGCCGAGCGTTCCCTCGGCGCCCACGAACAGCCGCTGCAGGTGGGCAAGCCGAGTTGTGCCGCTCGGCGGGCTCTCGTCGAGCACTGCCTCCACCCGGTAGCCGCACGAGTTCTTGACCACACGGGGCGCGCCGGCCCGGATCATCTCCTGACCGGCGCGAAGATCGGGCAACACCGAGGCGAAGGCTCTGCTCGAAGGTGAGGCGCCTGCCAGGAAGGCCGACATCTCCTCCCCGTCGAGCTCGAACGGCGCGGCCCGAAAGAAGCTTCCCCCGGCCAGCACGAGCTCAAGCGCCAGCACGTGGTCTATCGTGCCTCCATACGCCACCGAACGGGCCCCCGAGGCATTCGTGCCGATCATGCCACCCAGGCTGCAGTGGTTCTCGCTCGAAGGGTCGGGAGCGAAGAAAGCGCCGTAGGGCAGGAGGTGCCGGTTGAGAGAGGCCATGACCACGCCGGGCTGCACGCGCACCCAGGAGGCGTCAGGCGCTACCTCGAGGACGGCGTTCATGTAGCGGGTGAAGTCCAC
>PMIZ01000034.1 GCA_003157225.1 Actinomycetota bacterium
GGTCAAGGCCGACGAGCTCGCCATGTCCACCCAGACCCGCCTGACCGCCAACGACGTCGACCTGATCGACATGTTCGGCTTCGCCCAAGGCATCCAGCCCTACATGAAGGGCGCCGACAAGCCGAACTGGCAGAGCCTGATCGAGGCGGGGCTGCTCATGGACTTGTCCGGCCAGGCCTTCCTCAAGAACTACGACGCCCCGACCATCAAGGACGCGGGCTCCTTCAACGGCAAGGTGTACGAGGTCAACACCGGCCGCTATGCCTTTACCGGCGTGTTCTACAACAAGGACATCTTCGCGAAGTACAACCTGAAGGTTCCCACCACCTGGGCGGAGTTCACGAAGGTCTGCGACACCCTGAAGGCGAATGGCGTCACCCCGATGCTGGAATCCGTCCAGCAGCGCTGGCCGACGTTCATCCTCTTCGAGGAAATGGTCGCCCGCCAGGATCCCCAGCTGTACGTCGACCTCTGCGAAGGCAAGGTCAAGTATTCCGACGCGCGCGTGAAGAAGGCCTTCTCCGTGTGGGCGGACATGATCGCCAAGGGATACTTCACCGACCCGTCCACGGACCTGTTCGCCGACGGGCCACGCCTCTTCGCCGCGGGCCAGGTCGCCATGATCCCCTGCGGGTCCTGGTACCTCTCCGTCCTCACGGGCGGCGGCGTGGCCATCGACAAGGCCGACATCTTCGTGATGCCCCCGGTGAATGCGTCGGCGGGCAAGGTCGTCATCATGGAAGCCAGCCCGATCGTCATTTCGGCCAAGGCACCGAACCTCGCTTCGGCGAAGAAGGTCGTCGACTGGTGGATGGGCCCCACGGGCAACGCGGCATTCGCCAAGATGCTCAACCAGTATCCGGCGAACGCGAAGTCCGACTCCAGCTTCCTGCCGCAGAGCAAGGTGAACTTCGCCAAGACCATCAACAGCGGCTACCGCGTTCTCAACCGGTACTGGGAAGCCACTCCCACGGCGATCTGTGAGAAGGCCGTGGACAAGTTCGCCGAGTTCATCCTGAATCCCGGCTCCGTCGACACGGTTCTTGCCGACCTGGACAAGATCGCCGACGACTACTGGGCGAGCGCAAAGAAGTAGATTCGGATTTTCACCAGAGAGGGGCGCCCCCGCTGCCCCTCTCTTTCTTTCGGAGGATACCCCTGAAAGCACGGGACAAGATCATAAGCTACGCGTTCATCCTCCCCGCCTTCGTGCTGGTGGTGGTGCTCCTCGTCCTGCCCATGATGCAGAACGTGTACTACAGCTTCTTCAAGTGGGATGGGATCAGCCCGCCCATCTTCAATGGCCTGAAAAACTACCTGGGGATGTTTTCCGACCGCGTGATCGCCGGTTCAATGCTCAACACGGTGATCTGGGGCGCATTCACCCTCGTCTTTCCCGCACTCGGCGGACTGGTGGTGGCGGTCTTCGTCACCGGCCTTCGGGGGGAGAACTTCTTCAAGAGCATCTTCTTCATCCCGCTCACCATCTCCTTCGTTGCAACGGGCATCATCTGGACCTACATGCTGGGCAAGGAGCTGGGCGTCCTGAACGGGATGCTGAAACTGCTGGGCATTCCGCTGAAGCCGTCGTACCTCACCAGCGTTCCGCTGAACACGTTCTCGATGATCTTCGCCTGGACGTGGCAGCAGCTGGGCACCAACATGGTGATGTTCCTCATGGGTTTGGGCACCATCCCGCGCGACCCGATCGAGGCCTGCATCATCGATGGGGCGAACAAGTGGCAGACCTTCGTGCACGTGAAGTTCCCCATGCTCGCCCCCATCACCACGGTGGTCATCACCATGGCGATGGTGAACTCGTTCAAGGTGTTCGACATCATCTACGTGATGACCCGGGGCGGCCCGTACTCATCGTCGGAAACCCTGGCCATCTCGATGTTCCGGGAGACATTCACCCTGTTCCACATGGGCTACGGCGCTGCGATCTCGGTGGTACTTTCCCTGATCGTCATCGTCATCTCGGCCGCGTACATCAGGCGCATGACCAAGCGCGACATGCTCTATTATTGAGAGGCGATGAGGGCATGATCCGCTGGCTCAGAAAAGCTCCGGTCTACGTCATCCTGATCTTCCTCACCGCCCTGTGGCTGCTGCCCGAGCTCAGCTCGTTTCTCGTCTCCTTCAAAAGCTCCCAGGACTTCGTCTCCCAGACCTTCTACCAGCTTCCGACGAAGCTCTACTTCATAACGAACCTCACGACCGTCATCGCCCAGTACCGGCTCCTGGACAACCTGGGCAACTCGCTGATGTATGCCGCACTGGGGACAATCGTCGTGGTCATCGCGGCCTCCATGGCGGGCTTCAGCATCGTGCGCCTGCGGCCGAAGTTCAACTTCGCGCTGTTCCTGATCATCTACAGCGGCACTCTGTTCCCGTTCCAGATGTACTTGATCCCGGTGTACAGGCTCTTCAACGCGCTGAACCTCTACGACACGAAAACGGGAATGGTGCTCATCTATTCGGCCATCTGCATCCCGTTCAGCCTGTTCGTCTACCGCGGCTTTTACACGACGATCCCTCGGGAGATCGAGGAGGCGGCAAAGCTTGACGGCTGCGGTCCTGCCCGCACATTCATCTCGGTCTTTTTGCCGCAGTCCCTTGCGCCCACGGCGGTTGTCGCCCTCTTCCAGGCCACCTGGATCTGGAACGACCTGCTGTTCGGCATGGTCCTCTCCCGCGCCCAGAGCGTGCGGCCCATCATGGTGGCCGTTGCCACGATGACAGGCTATGGCGGGGGAAACATTCCGTGGATCATGACCGCGGTCATCTTCACCTCGGTTCCCACGATCCTGTTGTTCGTGGGTCTTCGAAAATTCTTCATCCAGGGGATGGTCCTCTCCATCAGTTCCTGATAATCTCTGCCGCGATGTCCCCGCAACTTCTGGACGCTCTCGGACTTGCCGCCTCCTACGTGTTCGTATTCGGGGTCATCGGTTGTGCGACTCTCCTCATGCACAGGCGGGTTTTGCGGCCCGCCGCGGCGCGAAAGGTCATTCACATCGGCGTGGCGCACTGGTGGCTCATCGCCATGGCAACGATGAACGACCCCTGGGTGGCTTCCGTCGGGCCTGCGACCTTCATCGCGATCAACGCGCTGGCCCAACGATTCCGCCTCCTGCCCGCCATGGACGAGGGAGCGGACAAGCGTAACCTGGGTACCGTGTATTTTCCGATATCACTGCTGATCCTCGTGAACCTCTGC
>PMIZ01000028.1 GCA_003157225.1 Actinomycetota bacterium
GGCTCCTATCCCTACATCACGGGCGGAGTCTCAGCCTGGGTGCAGGAGCTGATCGGCGCGATTCCCGATGTGCGATTCTTCCTGCTCACCATCTCCCCGAAGGCCGGCCAGACTATGCGCTACACACTTCCGCCGAACGTCGTGGGCCACCGCGATATCGTCGTCAATGAGAAACGCTCCTCCCGCGGGAAGCCCCGGGGGGGCACGGCCGCATTCATCGATGAGGTGCGTTCCCTGCACGCCGCCCTTGCCTCCCGGTCGGACCCGCACCTCGCGGAGATCATCGCCCGGATGCCCGCGGGATATGTGCCCTCCGTCGATGCGGTGCGCACGCCGCGCGCCTGGGACATGATCGTGGCGGCCAACGCGGCCCACAATCCCGTGTACGCCTTCTCCGAGTATTTCTGGTCGTGGAAGGCATCCCATGACATGCTCTTCGCGGTTCTCGCAGAGGAGATGCCTCGCGCGGACGTCTACCACGCGGTGAGCACGGGCTACGCGGGGCTCGCGGGTGTTGCGGCAAAGCTCCGCACCGCAAGGCCTTTCCTGCTCACCGAGCACGGGCTCTACCACAAGGAGCGCGAAATGGAGATCAAGCGCGCCTCATTCGTGCGCGGCTATCAACGCGACATGTGGATTTCGATCTACAACGGCATCAGTCGGCTCTGCTACCGGCACGCGGACCTTGTCATTTCCCTGTTCGAGCAGAACAGGCGCAAGCAGATCGACATGGGAGCCGACGAGGACACGTCATTCGTCATTCCCAACGGCATCGATATCCCCCGGTTCTCCGCCGTGGTGAGGCAGAAGAGGGAGGGCTTCCACGTCGGGCTTGTGGGAAGGGTGGTGCCGATCAAGGACATCAAGACCTTCATTCTCACGGCCAAGGTCGTTGCGGACGCTGTGCCCGAGGCCGCATTCTGGTGCATCGGTCCCACGGATGAAGACCCCGCTTACTTCGATGACTGCAGGGCGCTGGTGGACAGCTTTCAGCTCTCGAGCCGCTTCACATTTACCGGCAAGACCGATGTGCGCGAGTACTACGCCTTTCTCGATGTGCTCCTGCTCACAAGCGTGCGCGAGGCGCAGCCCCTGGTGATCCTCGAGGCGTACGCCGCGGGCCTCCCCGTCGTGTCCACGCGCGTGGGCAACGTGCCTGAGCTCCTCGACTACGACGAACGATTCCTTGCCTCCTCCAAGGATGCGGCGAAGCTCGCGCAGGCCGTGAGATACGTCCATGCCCACCCTGACGAGATGCGTACGATCGCGGCGCGCAACCGGGACAAGGTGGACCGGTTTTACGACAAGACGCGCGTGTTCGCGCGCTACGCGGCAATCTACCGGTCTCTTGCCGGCGGTGGCGCATAATGGCGGGCATCGGGTTCGAGCTGAAGAGGGTCCTGCGACAGGGCGGGATCGTGCGGTTCATCGGGGTGAGTCTCGCGGGGACGGCGATCGTGGCCGGCCCGTGGCTCCTTTCCGTGCTCGGCATCTTCCTCATCCAGCGCTATGCGCGCCTTGCCCTGCTGGAGGCGCCCGTGCTTTTCTCCTCCACCATCGTCTACAGCTATGCCGTATCACTCATGCTGGGCAGCGGATTGCTCTATGCGTTCACGCGCCAGGTTTCGGATCTCATCTATGAGGAGAAGAGCAGGGAAGCGGGCTCGGCGCACCTGTCGTTCCTCCTGGTCACCGTTGCACTGGCCGCCTTCGTCGGCGCGGCCGGCGTCATGCCGATGAGGCTCGGGGGGATCGTGGCCCATCCGGTGCTGTTCGCCGCGGCTGCGGTGTGTCTCTTTGCGGCAACGTGCGCCAACTGGGTCCTCCTGTCCTTCATCTCCCTCCTGAAATCCTATGCGGGAATCCTTTTCACCTACCTCGCCGGATCGCTCGTCTCCTTCTTCGGCACCTTCCTCCTCGGCCGCGTCTGGTCGACGGCCGGGGCGCTCCTGGGCTACGCCATCGGCCAGGTCATGACAGTGCTCGTTCTCTACGGCATGACCCTTGCGCGGTTCCGTCCGGCGGGCATCTCACTGAAAGGTTTTTTTTCCTATCTCGGCCGCTACCGCATGCTTTTCACGGCGGGGCTTCTCTATGCGTGGGCGACCTGGGCGGACAAGGTCGTGTTCTGGTTTGCCTTCGGCGCCCGGGTCCCGGGGAGCTGGATGCGCACCTTCGATCCCTACGACGTGCCGATCTTCTTCTCTATCCTCACCCTGATTCCCGGGCTCATCTATTTCACCATTGAGACCGAGACGGCGTTTTATCCGCGGCTGCGGGAGTTCCTGCGCTGCATTGCCTCCGAGCCATACCAGAAGATACAGGAGCGAAAATATGCGATGATCCGCAGCCTCGGCCAGGCGATGCGCGGGCAGGGTCTTCTTCAGCTTATCGTGAGCGTCACCCTCATCCTGGCCGCGCCCGTCATGGGGCCCGCGCTCTTCGGCGCCGGCATCAACGTGCCCGCGCTGCGTATCTCGCTTGTCGCGGCGTTTTTCCACTCGCTGTTCCTCAGCCTGATGATCTTCCTGTTCTACCTCGAACACTACGGCCGCGCGGCCGCGGCGACACTGGTGTTTTTTGCGGCGAACTGCGCGGCGAGCATCTGCATCGCGGCCCTCGGGGATACGCGGCTCCTTGGCGTGAGCTACCTCATCGGCGGCATCCTTGGCAGCATCACCGCGGGGATTTTCCTGG
>PMIZ01000472.1 GCA_003157225.1 Actinomycetota bacterium
GTTTCGGGGCCAAGAGCTCGAGGAGGTAGGGGTCGTGGACGGGGTGGACCCTGCCTTGCGCGGGCAGGCCAGGAACGGCTACGGGCCAGCGGCGGTATCTTCGGGGAACGACGGGCACCTCACGCCCGGAAGAATCCTCGTACGCGTGGACCATCGCTACTTTCGGCCCACCGAAGTGACCACGCTCCTGGGGAACTCGACAAAGGCTCGACAGCGGCTGGGCTGGGAGCCGAGGGTCGGATTCCCCGAGCTGGTGCACGAGATGGTGTGGAGCGATCTGGCCGAGGCGCAGCGTGACGAGCTGTGCCGGCAGGAGGGCTTCCGGGTGGTGGGGAATGGGGAGTAGGGTGGTGTCGTGATGTCCTCGCTCGAGCGGAGCGTCGAGATCATCGCCAAAGACGGTGCGGAATTCTGCTATGTCATCCGCGCCGAACTCGCTCCTGACAGCACAGCGTTCGTCACGCCGCCCCACTTCAAGCAGCAGGTGGGATTCATTGCCTACCCCGCCGGTGGTGAAGTGAAACGCCACCTGCACCCTTCGTCAGCGGCGGTCCCGAGCAAGTCATTCTCTTCGATGAACGTCGCCAGTGTCCCCGCCACCAAGTGGTTGGCATAAGCGTTCCAGTGGCCGCCGTCGGCCGCCTCGAAGGGCTGATGATGGGTGGCCCAGTCCAGGGAAAAGGCTGAACGCAAATCAAGGAAATAGCAGCTCGGGCGGCCTTGGCAGACGGCTTGGACGGCGCGAGCGTCGGCACCCAGCGGGGTATTGCTGAGCGCTTCCGCAGAAAGGTAGCGCTCGCCCTGCGTAACAAAGATGATGGGCACGCCGGGGTTCTCAGCGCACAGTCGGTCAACCATGTAGTCGGCGGCGGGCACTAGTCCTTCCCACGCGTCGGCTTGACTTGACGAGTCCGGGTCTTTCGCAGCTGCTCCCCCGCTTCCTGGGTCCTGAGGTATCGCCGTGGTCCTCATACCAGGTAGCGTGATCTTCGCATTAAAGCGGAGGTAGTTGACGACAGCCGACAACCTGGCTGGCCGCGTCATCCGACCAGCGACATAGATGTCCGTGGGCGCGACCTCAGTGAATCCGTCGGGAGAAGTCGTTATCTGCCACAGATATCTTGAGACTACGCCGTTGTCGCGCACACTGCGAGCAATCTCGCCTTCATTGACGAAGACGACCAGCAGGTCTGGCGAATAGGCTGCCGAGACATACCGACTGACAGCAACGTACTGCTCCAGATACCAGCCCGAAAGCCCGAACGAGTACACGTCGACCGCACGACCCAGCGCGTCTGAAAGGTAGACATCGACATGCTGATCCGCGTCAGTGAGAAAACCCTCGATGAACGAGTCTCCGACCAGCGCGACCAGTTGACGATCACGCATCGCGCGCGCGCGATAGTCGATCGAGCTGATCCAACCGTCGTTGTTCACGCGCCACTGGCCGCCCCGCCAAGCGAGACGACCGACCGTCCATAGCCCCTCTACCGGGCCCCTGGAGTCGTATCTCATTATCTTCCACTGGGAGTCCTGGTAGTAGACGGGGGTGTCGCAGGCCGGTGTGATCGTGCGAAACCACACTTCCGCCAGCCCGGCGAATATCAGCAAGAATATGGCGACGCGCACCAGCAATGCTAGGGGTCCTCGTTCAAAACTGGACATAGATGCCCTCTTGACCACCCAGCTGTCCAAACAGGAGGAGCGCCAGGCACAGCGCAAGACAGGCCGCCCAGCGAGCAGGAAGCGGCAGGGATGCCACCGCTAGGCCGTGCTCCCAACGCCGCGTGAGCCACTCATAGCAGAGCAGACCCCCTGACAGAAGAAGGGTGGGAAGGTATCGCAGGTGATCCACCAAACCAAAGGGCACAGCAGCTCCATGGCCAAAGAAGTGAAGCGCGCTGGCCAGAGATGGTGCCCTGAAGAACACCCAGGCGAGCGTCACCAGAACGAACACCACCACGCCGGCAACGGCCGGCCGGCAACGCCCTTTTGCCTCTCCGAACCTCTTCAGACCTAGTGACCTGAACCCGTTCTCGATCACCAAATACGAGCCATGGAGCAAGCCCCACACAACGAAGGTCCAGTTGGGCCCGTGCCAGAGACCTACCAGGAGGAACGTCAAAAGGACGTTGAAGACCTGGCGGACCGCCTTCACCCGATTCCCACCAAGGGAGATGNNGTAGCCCGAGAAGTCGCAGTAGATCTGGATGGAGTACAGGATCGCGGCGATTGCGAGTGTGAGTCCGTCGACCTTGTCGACGTTCGCCCACACGTGGTCCACCTGTATCCCGATTGTGTCGGCAATGAGCATCTTCTTGGTAAGACCCCATAGCACCTGGCGCAGCCCGTCACGAGCACGCTGGTCATCGAACCCGCGACGCGGGAGGAGTTGGGGAAGCAGGTCCCGTGGGCGCGTGATCGGACCGGCGAGGAGTGCTGGAAAGAAGCTAAGACTAGTCGCGTATTCCACTACTCCGCCGATGGGGGCCACATCACGCCGATAGACGTCGATGACATAGGAAAGATTCTGGAAGACGTAGTAGCTGATGCCGACTGGTAGTACGAGGTTCAGCGTAGCCCAGTCGGCATGCAGCCCGGCGCCGGCGAGCAGGGATGCAAACGAGTCGGCGAAGAACTTGAAGTACTTGAAGAAGCCGAGCGCAATGAGATTGACAACTAGTGTCCCCACCAGTACCAGTCGCCGATGAGCCTTGGTCCTTTCGAGCAAGAGGGTCCCGCCGAAACCGCTCATGGTCACCCCGGCCAGCAGGAAACACCAGCGCCAGTCCCACAGTGCATAGAAAGAGAAGCTGAGCACCAGCAACGCCAGATTCTGGGGACGTCCGCCACGCGAGACGCGCGCGATCAAGTAGTACACGCAGAAGGCGAGCCCAACAAAGAGGGCGTATTTGTAGCTCGTGAAGGACATGACGACCGACCCCTGCTTCTGCGAGAACCAGTGTCAAACTGGCATGCCGCCCATTGTATCCCGTGGTTGTTATCGACTTGAGCCGCCCTGTGCTCTGGCCCGTCTCGGGTTGGCCGCCCCTCCCCGCTGTATTATCATGAAGTGCGATTTGGACCGCGCTGTCTGGACCGCGCCTTGTGACGACGATGCAGTCGATGGGGACCGCACGCCCGCTCTTCGGGAGGAGAGAGACGAACATGACCAAGACGGCCCTGATCACCGGCATCACCGGACAGGATGGTGCCTACCTGGCCGAGCACCTCTTGGCCCTGGGCTATACCGTGCACGGCATCAAGCGCCGCTCCAGCCTGTTCAATACCGATCGCGTGGATCATCTCTACCAGGATCCCCACAAGCCGGGCGGGCGCTTCTTCATGCACTTCGGGGATATGACCGACGCGACCAACCTCATCCGCGTCGTGCAGGAGACCCAGCCGGACGAGATCTACAACCTGGCCGCTCAGTCACACGTGCAAGTGTCGTTCGAAACGCCCGAATACACCGCCAACGCCGACGCTTTGGGGACGCTGCGCCTGCTGGAAGCCATCCGCATTCTGGGGATGGACAAGAAGACCCGCTTCTATCAGGCCTCGACCTCCGAGATGTTCGGCCTGGTGCGAGAGACTCCCCAACGGGAGACCACGCCCTTCTATCCGCGCAGCCCCTACGCGGCCGCCAAGGTCTACGCGTACTGGATCACCGTGAACTACCGGGAGGCCTACGGGCTGCACGCCTCGAACGGCATCCTCTTCAACCA
>PMIZ01000444.1 GCA_003157225.1 Actinomycetota bacterium
ACGGTTCCCCACGTCAAAGAGGACGTTACGGACATCATCCTCAACTTCAAGAAGATCGTCTTCCTGATCCATGGCGAAGCCGACGAGCATGAAGTCATGCTCGTCAAGGATGGCCCTGGAGAAGTGACTGCGGGAGACATCGATCTGCCGTCGGCAGTGGAGGTCATGAACCCCGACGCCTACGTGGCCACCCTTGAAGACGGCGGTCGTCTGGAGATGCGGTTGACCGTGCGCCGCGGCAGGGGCTACGTGTCGGCCGACGACAACAAGCAGGAGAGCGCGCCTCTGGGCGTCATCCCCATCGACTCCATCNNGAGGCCACCCGCGTCGAGCAGCGCACCGACTTCGACAAGCTGACACTCGAGGTGGAGACGAACGGTGCGATGGATCCCCGCTCGGCGGTTTCCGCGGCTGCCGCGATTCTGCGAGACGATCTGACAAGGATATTCCTTAGTGACACGGATGACTATGCGACAGATTACGAGGACGAGATCGACGAGGGCCCCGAGCCCGAGGACGACATGCTGATCGACGATCTCGATCTCGGCGTCCGTTCGCTCAACTGCCTGAAGCGTGAGGGCATCGAGACCGTGGGCGATCTCATCGGAAAGTCGGAGCAAGAGCTCATGTGCATCCCCAACTTCGGCCGCAAGAGCCTGGACGAGGTGCGCGAGCGTCTTGAGAAGAACAACCTGAAGCTTAGAGGAGAGTGACGTGAGGCACCAGAGGAAAGGAAGACGGTTCGGGATGCAACCGGACCATCGCCGGCAGATGCTGGCGAATCTTNNTGCCTGCTCTGTGCTTGAGCATGGGCGCATCAAGACCACTGAGGCCCGGGCCAAAGAAGTCCGTCCCATGGTCGAGAAAATGATAACCATGGGCAAGGCGGGAGATCTCAATTCACGGCGCACGGCCATCAGCCAATTGCGCAACAAGCAGATCTCGTACAAGCTGTTCAACGAGATTGCGCCCAAGTACGCCGACCGTCCGGGTGGCTACACGCGCATCACGCACGTGGGCCCTCGCTTGGGCGACGCCGCCGAGATGGTGTTCCTGGAGTTGGTGTAGTCGCCGAGGCCTCAGGCCTCTCGATACGCATTGTTGGTAGGTGCCGGCGCCCAAGAGGGTCCGGCATTTGCTTTTGTGAGGGCTGTCGGAGCCGCCCCGATGTGAACCGCCGGCGGCCGACAACGAGCGGAGCGCCGGGCGTGGCGGCTGATGGAGGCGGGGTGGAGCGAGTTCACCGCATCGAACTGCAATACGACGGCACCGGGTTGCACGGGTGGGCCAAGCAGAAAGAGCTGCCGACCGTCGAGGGGAGCCTCGAAGAGGCTTTCCGCACGGTGCTGGGTCACGCGCCCTCGCTGCGCGTGGCCGGGCGGACCGACTCGGGCGTGCACGCGCGCCGGCAGGTGGTCAGTCTTTCCCTCCCCGCCGGCCTCGATCTGGGCAAGCTGACCTACTCTCTGAACTCCTTGACCCCTCCCGGCATTGCCATCACGCGCATCGTGCGTGCGCGACCTGGCTTCGATGCCCGCACGGATGCCGTCAGCCGGAGATACCGGTACTACCTGTCGACCCTGTCGGCGGCGCCGCCATTTTGGAGGCAGTTCTGTTGGGACTTGCCTGGGAAGCTGGACC
Organism: Actinomycetota bacterium; assembly: GCA_003157225.1. The sequence continues at coordinate 1,642 of PMIZ01000444.1, forward strand.
TTGCCCTGTTGCGGGCGGCGGCCGGCGCGACGTGCGGACACCACGACTTCACCGCCTTCACTCCGGCCGTGACAGAGCACGTGTTCTTCAAGCGCACAGTCTTCACGTGCGCATGGAGGAGCGCCCGGGCGGATCTCGTCGCCGGCGTGAGGGGCCCGAGCAATGGCGCCGTCGGTACGAAGCGCTACGAGGGGATGCTCTACCTGGAGATCGAGGCCGACGCCTTCTTGCGCCACATGGTGCGCTCTCTCGTCGGCACCATGGTCGAGGTGGCCAGGGGGCAGCGGACCATTGAGGACTTCGTTCGACTGCTGGAGGGTTGCCCGCGGGAAGAGGCTGGGCTCACGGCCCCGGCTCACGGTCTTTTCCTCTGGGATGTGAAGTACGCGCCACGCCGGAGCGCAGGTGAGCCTCCGGCAGCTAGGCGACGCCCTTCCATTTCTCCACCTGCACCAGGCAGGAATTGGGCGCCTGGCCCGGGGACGTGGGAGTGATGAAGCGCTTGGAGGTGAGCATGTTGACGCACCCGGCGGTGTCGGCCGAGTGGCCTGGCTCGCCCAGCGGTAGGTAGTCACCGCACGACTCGTACGAATGGACCGTGCCCGATTGCAGCCGCTCCGTCACCTGGGCGGCGCATATCACCTCGGCCCGGTCGTTGAAGGCCCGCACCAAGTCGCCATCCTTGACGCCGCGCGCCGCCGCGTCTGCGCTGTTCAGCCGCAGGATCCAGTAGTAGTGCCCGTCCGCTAGGACCCTGTGGTCCTTGATCTCGTTGCTCCAGGACTCCTTCGCATCGCCGACCGTGTGGAAGGTGTACCGCGGGTGCGGTGAGACCATGGCTAGCGGGTATTTCCGGAAGAGCTCGGTGGTATGGTGGCCCTCCCAGCTCTCGAGGTACTGCGGGCCCATCACCGGCCGCTCGGGGTCCTCCCTGTCGGTTTGGTAGAAGCGCTTCAGACTGTTCGCCACAAACTCGATCTTGCCGCTCTGCGTCTGCAGCCCTTTGCCGCCGATCTGGTCCCAAGGCGGCGGACCCCAGTCGGGGGTGTCCTTGGGCCTGTCTTCGGCGAACCAGCGCAGAGCGGGCGTGGTGGGCTGGTCTTGCGGCACGGGCACCATGTAGTAGCCCTTCTTCTCGAAGTCCTCCCAGCTGACCCGGGTGGGCAGATCGCTGGCCCGAAAGACCCGTTTGACCCAGTCGAGCTCCGTGTGGCCGCCCTCCGTGTACTTCTCGGCGAAACCGAGGCGTTCGGCGAGCAGTGCGAAGATCTCGTAGTCGGGCTTGGACTCACCCAAGGGCTCGATGCATTTCTTCTGGAGAACGATGAGACGGTGGTTGACCTGGTCGAACTTGTGCGTCCCGTAGCCTGAGGGGTGCGCCCAGTCCCCGATATCCCAGCGCTCGAAGTTGGTGCANNGGCCGGCAGGATGATGTCGGCGAAGCGGGCCTCGCCCTCGAACCAGATGGATTGGTTCACGACGAAGGGCACCTTGCCTTCCCGGTAGCCGCGCACGAAGCGGTTGGTCTCGGTCATGGTGCCGATGAAGGAACCGCCGTACCGGTAGTACATCTGGGCGTGGGGGTAGCCAGAAGCCGGGTACTGGTACTTCTTGAACTGCATCTCGAGGGAGCCGCCGCAGAATCCCTTGCTGCGCCACTCCAGCCGCTCATGGTTCATCATCTCGGGGATCCGCAACCGGTAGCCGATCTGGCCTTCCGGGCCTCTCTGCGGGTTGGAGATGAAGCCGCCGTTCGGCCACATGCGCGGGCCAAGGCGGAAGCTGGCCGCTGTGCCGGCAATGTCGGCGGAGATGCCGCCCTCGGCGTAGCCGGGGAACCAGAACGACCGGTCGGCGGGCGCGCCTCCGGTGGTGGAGTAGATGTTACTGCCCGGCTTGCCCAAACCCTGCATGGCGGCCAGGGCGATCATTGTGCGGGCATATTCGGCGCCATACGACGAGCGGCACGCGCCTCCCCAGCCGCCCATGCCGCCGGCGGCAAGCATGGTGCGCTTGGTACCCCAATCCCGGGCCAGGGCCCGGATCTCGCGGGCAGGTATCGTGGTCTCGGTCTCGGCCCACTCGGGCGCCTTGGGCACGCCGTCGCTCTCGCCGAGCACGTAGCGCCGCCACTCGTCGAACCCGTGTGTGTGGGTGGCTACGTACTCCCTGTCGTAGAGATCTTCGGTCAGCCAGACGAAAGCGATGGCGAGCCCCAAGGCAGGGTCGGTGCCCATGCGGGGAGCCATCCACTTGTCGCCTACGAGTCCGGCGGTGTGGTTGAAGTAGGGGTCGATGAA
>PMIZ01000529.1 GCA_003157225.1 Actinomycetota bacterium
GCAAGGTCGCCAAGAACAAGGTCGCGCCGCCCTTCAAGTCGGCCGAGTTCGACATCATGTACGGCACCGGCATCTCCCGCGAGGGTACGCTGCTCGATTTGGGCGTAGCCTGCGAGGTCGTGCAGAAGAGCGGCGCTTTCTTCAGCTACAACGACGACCGGCTCGGGCAGGGCCGCGCCAACGCGCGCGCCTTCCTGCACGACAACGCCGACCTCGCCGACGCCATCGAGGCCCAGATCCGCGAACGCGCCGGCCTGCCGCTGGCGCCGCAGCCGACTCCGGGCGCGGCGGCGGCAAAAGCCGCCTCCATCGCGGCTGAGGCCGCTGCTGCAACCGAGGCTGCGGAAATGACAAAGACAGCGCCAATCGCGGCTGAGCCAGAGGTGGCGCTCGAGTAGCAGCGCAGTTTCTCGGCAGGCAAGCCGATGAACGACTCTGGCACGCACATCGTCAACGCTCTGCGCGCGACGAAGCGCGGCCGTATCGCCCTGCACATCGACGGCGAGTTCGTCTGCACGGTCGGCGTGTCGCTGGTGGCGCGCCACCATCTCTTCGCCGGCAAGGAGATCGACGTGCCCGCGGACGCCAAGATCTTGTCCCTGGCGGCGCTGAAAGGCATCCTCGAGGGCAGGATGGCGAGCGGCAACGTGAACTTCGTCAACGCCGGCTTCCTCGCCGAGCAGATGGGCATGGAGGTTCGAGAGACCATCTCATTGGAGAGCGGCGACTACCGCAACCTCATCCGCCTGATCGTCACCGAAGGCGACGGCACCGAGTTCCCGATCGCCGGAACGGTGCTCGACCGCAAGTACCCGCGGATCGTCCAGATAGGGGAATTCCCCATCTCCTTCGTGCCGGAAGGCAAGATAGCTTACGTGCCTCATAAGAACCTGCCGGGCGTGATCGGGCGGGTCTGCACCATCATGGGCGACTACAACGTGAACATCTCGCGCATGGTCACCTCGAGCGGCATAGCGAACGTGCTCCAGGATTCCATCATGATCCTCGGGCTCGACAACGACGTTCCGCCGGAGGCCATCGACCGCTTGTTGCAGATGGCCGAGATACACGAGATCAAGATCATCGATTTCTAGCAGGCTCAAGGCCTCCAAGGCCCCGAACCGCTGGAACCTGGTGCCTCTTAGTGTTTAGAATGGCTTGCTGGGTGCTGCCCGTTGGGCGGGCCTTGCGCTGAAGAAGAGTACGAAAGGAGGTCCACCAGATCATCAGTTGGGGGTTTCCCGCATGCTGGGCCGTCAGGCATAGTTCATAGACAAGAAGTGTGAGGTGCTCTCCGCAATGCCCACATCCCGATCGCGCCGCGTCTTCGTCTGCAGCGCACTTGTAGCTCTACTCGTCCTCGTCGGCCTGTTCGCAGCGGCGTGCGGTGGAACAGCGACGACGACCACTAGCGCACCCCCGTCATCATCCACCACGGCACCCGCCTCCACCTCCACGACCGCGGCCGCAGAGTCGACTACCACCAGTGCCGCCCCTCAGGCGTTCACCTTCGGCATGGTCTTCGTCGGCCCCTATAACGACGGTGGCTGGAGCCAGGCCAACTTCGAGGCCGGCAACTACGTCGTGGCGAAAATGCCCGGCGCCAAAATGGTGTACGTCGACAAGGCCAACACCTCCGACCGTCCCGGCACCACCGTCGAGCAGTTGGCCGAGCAGCTGGTAGCTCAGGGCGCCCAAATGATCTTCTTCACCTCCGACGACATGAAGGACGGAGCCATCGCCTTCGCGAAAGCCCATCCAAACATGCCGGTGGAATTCTCCTCGGGTGACAGCGCTTGGAAAGACGGCAAGGACTTCCAGAACCTGCCCAACCTCAGCGACATCATGGGCAAGATGGAATACGGCAAGATGATCGCCGGCGTGGCCGCTGCCCTCACCACCAAGACCGGCAAGATCGCCTACCTTGGGCCACTGATCAACGACGAGACCCGCCGCCTGGCGTCCTCGGTGTACCTGGGCGCAAAATACGCGTGGGTCAACTACCTGAAGAAGGACCCGAAAGATCTGAAGTTCACGGTCAACTGGATCGGCTTCTGGTTCAACATCCCGGGTGTGACCTCCGACCCGACGCAGGTGGCCGACAACTTCTACAACCAGGGCTACGACGTGGTGGTCTCCGGCATCGACACCACTGAGGCTCTGGCCGAGGCTGCCAAGATGACCAAGGCGGGCAAGACGGTGTTCGCCATACCCTATGACTACAAGGGCGCCCTCGATCAGGCCCCGGATGTCGCCCTTGGGGTGCCCTACTTCAACTGGGGCCCGGAATACCTGAAAGCCGCCATGGCCGCTCGCGACGGCAAGTGGACTAGCTTCTGGAATTGGGTCGCGCCCGACTGGACCGACATCAACAATGTCGACACCTCCATCGTGGGCTTCGTCAAGGGCAAAGCCCTCGCCTCCGATGCGTCTGCCAATGTGGACGACTTCATCTCCAAGCTGGCCGGCGGCCTCAATCTGTGGAGCGGTCCGCTGAACCTGCAAGACGGCACGGCGTACCTCGCCGCCGGAGCCACGGCTACCGATCAGCAGATCTGGTACCTCCCACAGCTGCTCGAGGGCATGGAAGGACAGAGCGTAGCGAAGTAGTCGATCTTTCGTGAAGAAGCACGTATCGGCGAAAGGGGAGACCGCGCGGGTCTCCCCTTTCTGCTTCCCCCGCCGGTAGAGTCTGAGGCGCCATGGAAGTCCAGCTAAAGAGCATCCGCAAGTACTTCGGCCCGGTCAAGGCCAACGATGGCATCACGCTGTCGGTGCCCGCGGGGACCATCCAGGGCATCCTCGGCGAGAACGGCGCGGGCAAG
>PMIZ01000365.1 GCA_003157225.1 Actinomycetota bacterium
GGCGATTCTCACGATCTTGGGGTACTCGGTGCACGACACCATCGTGGTCTTTGACCGGATGCGCGAGAACACGCTCTTCATGAAGAGGGAAACCTACAGTGACATGGCCGACCGCTCAATCTCGCAAACGATGGTCCGGTCCATCAACACCTCCATCTGTGTGTTGCTGCCGCTGCTCGCCATCCTCATCTTCGGCGGGCCGACGCTCAAGGACTTCGCCTTCGCCCTTACCATCGGGGTCATTACCGGAACGTACTCATCCTTCTTCGTCGCCACGCCGTTGGTGGTGTTGTGGAAGGAACGTGAGCCGCGCTACCGCAAGCGCCTTGTCGTCGCGGGCGTAGGCGGCGGGGGAGATATCGAAGTCGATGCCGGACTGGTCGCGACCCAGACCATCTCTAGCGGCGGCAAGGGTGCCAATAGAGGTTCTTTGGCGCCCAAGCTGGGTGCTTCCAAGGCTGTGCAGCCACGTGCTTCGCAGAAGTCGAGCAAAGGCAAGACGTCCGGCAAACGACCCGCTGCAAAGAGTCCTAAGCGTTAGGCGTACAGCTCGTTGAAACGGGGTCCAAGGAGGACGCCATGAGCGACCAGGCTGAAGACAAGTCCGGCAGTGCGACGAGGGGCAACGCAACGCAGAGCGTCCGGGAGTTGATCGAGCGCACCTTCTTGGCCGGCATGGGAGTGGCTGCACTCACCAAGGACCGCGTCGAGGACTTCGCTGACGATCTGGTCCGGTTGGGCCAACTCAATGCCGAGGAGGGCCGGGAGTTGGTCGAGAGACTCGTCTCACGAAGCCGGGAACAAGCCAGAGCGGTCCTTCGGAGGACCGACGGGGCTACGCAGAATGCCTACCGTGATCTCGCCAGCACGCTGCAGACGCAGCTCGAAGACCAGGAACTGCGTCTACGCCAATTGGAGCACCGGGTTCAGCTTCTCGAAGCCGCGGCCGATCGCCCGGACGCATAGAATGGCAGTACGCCGGTTCCCGGGCCGGTAAGGGACGGTTGCCGGCTGCGAGTGGTCGGCCACGGTGGAGAGGCGCGGCCAGGGGGCCGCGCGAGGCTATGTGCGGTTGAGATCCACGGGCAATCGGTGCTGAGGGGGCCATCTTGCCTGGAGCGCAGGTCAGACACGGGACCTTCCTGACCCGTATCCGCAACCTCGAGCGGATGAGGGAGATAACCGAGGTGGCGGTACGGCACGGCTTCGGCTATTTCTTCGAGCGTCACCGATTGCTCATGCTCGTGCCAAGACGCCGTCGAGCGGCTCCGCCACCTCCTGCCCAACGCGGGCGGCACATCCGAGAAATGCTGGACGAACTGGGGCCTACCTTCGTGAAGTTCGGCCAGTTGCTCAGCACACGTCCCGACCTTGTGCCCGTAGACATCGTGAACGAGCTCGTGAAGCTGCAGGACAAGGTCTCTCCCTTTCCTTTTGCCTCGGTGGCGGAGACAATCAGCGAGGATCTTGGCCTCACTCTGGATAGGGCTTTCGAGAGCTTCGACTCTGAACCTATCGCGTCTGCCTCTATCGGACAGGTGCACCAAGCTGTGCTCCCCGGGGGCGACAAGGTCGCCGTCAAGGTGCAGAGACCCGATGCTGCCCGCCAGATCAGAAGGGACATTGACCTGCTCTTCCAGTTCGCGGAGCTGCTGGAGGGCAGACTAGGCGCGGGCGTCTCGCCGACAGCGGTGGTGGAGGAGTTTGCCCGCTCGATCACGCGCGAGTTGGACTACGGGCTGGAGGCACGCAACGCCATCCGCTTCGCGGCTAACTTCGAGGACGACTCCCAGGTGAGCATCCCCCGCGTGTACGAGCGCTACTGCAGCCGCCGCCTCCTCACCCTGGAGCTACTGGAAGGCCCGACCCTCAATCAGCCCGAGGTCGCTGCTCTGCCTCTCGAGGAACGCAGGCGGTTGGCCGAGACGATAGCGGCCTGTTGGTTCAAACAGATACTGGAGGATGGTTTCATCCACGCCGATCCTCACCCGGCCAACATCGTCTACCTCGGAGAAGGAAGGATCGGCCTTATCGACTTCGGGATGGCCGGCGTCCTGAGGGCGGAGGATCTGGAGGAGGGCACCAGGCTGTTCCTCTGCGTCATGCGTTCCGACATCGCAGGGATGAAACGCTCCCTGAAACGCTTTGGAGTGCAGTGGGCGCCGTCCGCAGACGAAGCGGTGACGCAGGCGATAGAGGAGAGTTTCAGCCGCTACTTCGGCGCGTCGCTCGGGGACGTCGACATGCATCTGCTGCTGCACCAGGCGCTCGATGTCGTCTATTCCCTGCATCTCAGGTTGCCGACGAGGTTCCTAGTCCTGGACAAGGCCATCCTCACCTTGGAGGGCGTCGTCAGCCGGCTCTATCCCGACCTCAATCTCTTTGAGGTGGGGAGGCAGTTCACCGGGGACTTCAGGCGCAAGTTCTCAGATCCCCGGCGCATAACGTCCAGAGTCCAACGGCACGCGGTCGAATACGGACAGGTGCTGGGCGAGTTCCCGCTGTTGCTTCATCACCTGCTGGAGGATCTCCGCGAGGGCGAACTGGAGATCAAGTATCGCCACACCGGACTGGAGAACGTGATCCACCGCCTGGACGTCATCACCAACCGGCTTGTCGTCGCGCTTGTCAGTATCGCTCTCGGGGCGACCGGAACGGCCGCAGGCATCCTGGTCGCAGGAGGTCCTCATATCGCGGGCCTCTCGCTGTGGGGGCTGCCCGGCTTCGCGGGCTCCCTTTTCTTCGGCTTGTGGCTCATCTACGCGATCGTTCGCTCCGGACGCCTTTGAGGGCGCGACACGCGGCGCTCATCCCGTCCGGCTGGGCGGCTATAGTGTTCTTGACATGAGTAATCCCACCGCCGGCAACGGCAATATTTCCTGGACGGTAAACCCGTATTCGTGGCGAGAGTCCCAGCGACTGGCAGACGCCCTGGGCCTGCCTCTAGTGGCCGCCATGGTGCTGGCCGGGCGTGGTATCACGGATCCCGGCGAGGCCCGAATGTTCCTTGACTGCTCGTTCCCTATGCCCGACCCGTTCCTATTCGGGCACATGGAAGGCGCTGTGGCCGCCATCTCCGCTGCGATCGACGGTGGGGGGCGAATAGTCGTTCACGGCGACTACGATGCCGATGGCATCACCGCCACAGCACTGATGCTGCTCGGTCTCCGTGACCTCGGAGTCGAGGCTGAGTGGTATCTGCCGAGCCGCTTCAACGAGGGCTATGGGCTGTCCCGAGGAGCAGTCGAGGCCATCGCGGCCAAGGGGCCGGGCATCCTCATCACTGTCGACTGCGGCGTCAACTACCCGGACGAAGTCGAGCTGGCCCAGGCTCTGCGCTTGGACGTGGTGGTGGTCGATCACCACCAGCCGGGCCCCCGCTTGCCCGATTGCCACGTGATCCACGAGGCAGTGGGCAGCTATCCCCACGGCGATCTGTGCGGAGTCGGGCTCGCGCTCAAGGTGATGCACGCCTTGTACATGAAGCGCCAGGGTGCGACCCGCGCGACTCTGCCGGACGAACTGAATAGGCTCCTTGACCTGGTGGCGATCGGCACCATCGCCGACCTCGCTCCGCTGCGAGGTGAGAACCGGCACTACGTGAAAGAAGGACTGAAGCTCGTGGGCATCGGGCAGCGAGTCGGCCTGCGTGCACTCACGGCGGTGGCCGGCTGCACCGGGCGCATCGATTGCGGCACCGTGGCCTATCGCCTGGCCCCGCGCCTGAATGCCGCTGGGCGGCTGGCAGACCCCTCGCCGCCACTACGTCTGCTTCTCACAGACGACGAGGATGAGGCCCGAGCTCTCGCTGCCGAACTGCACGAGCTGAACGGAGCCCGCCAGGACGTCGAGAGGCAGATACTCGACCTCGCCGTAGCCGGTGTGGAGGCGCTCGGAGAGCTCCCCCCGGTTATCGTGCTCGCCGGACCCCTGTGGCACGAAGGTGTCGTGGGCATCGTGGCGTCACGGCTGGTCGAGCGATATCACCGCCCCACGATCCTCTTGGGAGTGCGGGATGGGGTGGCGAAAGGCTCGGGCAGAAGCATACCCGCCTACGATCTCATGGACGGGCTCAACTCCTGCGCTGCCCACCTCACCGTGTACGGCGGGCACAAGCAGGCAGTGGGCCTTACCTTGGAGGCGGAAAGGGTCGGCGAGTTCCGACGGGCCATCGAGCAGCACGCGGCCCGCTGTCTACTGTCGAGCGACTTCATCCCCCTGTACCGCGCGGACGCGGTGCTCCGCGGGGAAGATGTCAACGCCGACACGGCACTGGCTCTTGCCTCGCTTGGCCCTTTCGGTACCGGCAATCCCCGGCCGAGGATGCTGCTGGTGGACGCACGACTAGAACGGGCCGAGACAACACGCAATGGCGCCCATCTTCGGTGCACGGTCGATCTGGACGGAGTCAAGGCCCGAGGCATCGGCTTTGGCTTGGGGCAGGTTTGCGCGACGACCGACGATCTCGGCGCCCCCCGAGTCTTGGGCGCTCAGCTCCAGGTGGACGAATGGCAAGGCAGTCTCCGCCCGGAGTTTTTGCTCGAGCGCATCGGCTCAAGCGGAACCCGCTCCGAATTCCTTGAGGAGCGGCTGGCAAGGTGCCGCGCGTCGGCACTGACGCCCGCTGTCACACCGAATGATCGCCCGGCTGACGTTCCCGTGTTCCTGCCGCTGTCTCTGCCTAGTTGTCGCGATCTGCGAGATCACCGTGGCGCCGTGAGTGCGCTCAGCCAGGTGCTCGCTTCTGGTGAGGAGGCCGTGATCCTCACCTGCGCGGCGGGTCAGACGCTGGAGGCCTTGAGCGAGCACATCCCCTTGGAGACGCTCGCCCGAGGAGTTGCCTGCTTTGCCCGGGGCGCGGCCGGCCCAACCGAGGCGGACGGCGGTCGTACCAGCATCGTGGAGTGGGAAGCTGCGGCCCAGGTCGTGTCGTCGTGGCCTCCGCATGTCATCGTGGCCGATCCGCCGTTTCGCTCAGCCCACCTGGCCCTGCTCCACCGCGCGGTAGAGCAGGGCTCCGTGGTCCACCTCTTGTACGGGGCGGAAGACAGGCAGACCACTGCCCGGTGGCTTCGCTACGTGGTGCATCCTCGCTTCGCTATGGTCTGCCTCTACCGGGCTTGGCAGCTAGGAGACCAAAGCGAGCAGCAGTTATTCGCGAAAGCTGCCGATACTGCCTGGAAGGAAGCCGGTGTGGTCCTGGGCTTCGCCGACCTCGCTCGGGCCGCGGGCATACTTGCCGAGCTGGGCCTGGAACGGGGCAGCAATGGAGAGGCTAAACTAGAAGCGCGCACAATCGCCGCATACGTGGCGGCGGAAGCCGACTATGAGGAGTGCTCGAGGCTTTGTCTGAACCTGTGAAGACCACTCCAATGGCTCGTTCCAAGGAGCCGGCACCGATCAGCCCCGAAGAAGCGGTGGAGCAGCACAGGCCTGCGCTCGAGGAGCTCCTTCGGAAGATCGAGAAGACCAACCCTGGCTTTGACCGGGATCTCATCACGCGCGCCTTTGAAGTGGCTGCCGTGCAGCATCGCTCACAGCTCAGAGCCAGCGGTGAGGCGTACGTCAACCATCCCATCGGCACGGCTGCCATCTGCGCCGAACTGGGCCTCGACAGCTCCACTCTCGCCGCCGCCCTTCTCCACGATGTCGTAGAAGACACGGGGATGTCCATCGAGTCCGTGCGTGAGCAGTTCGGCGACGAGGTCGCTCTGTTGGTCGACGGCGTCACCAAGCTGTCGCAGATGTCGTTTAGCACGGTAGAGGAAGAGCAGGCCGAGAACATCCGCAAGATGATCGTGGCCATGGCTAAGGACATCCGCGTCATCCTGATCAAGCTCGCCGACCGGCTGTACAACATGCGCACGCTCGGCTATCTGAGCAAAGAGAAGCAGATCCAGAAGGCCAAGGAGACGCTGGAGGTGTACGCGCCTCTGGCCCACCGGCTAGGGATCGAGTCGGTGCGCTGGGAACTCGAAGACCTGGCGTTCGCGACGCTCCACCCCCGCAAATATTCGGAGATCCAGCGCATGGTGGCCCAGCGCCGTGCAGACCGCGAGCGGGACATGGAGGAGGCAAAGGAAATCCTCAGCCGCGAATTGGGGGCCGTCAACATCCAAGCGGAGATCGCGGGCCGGACGAAGCACTTCTATTCCATCTACGACAAGATGGTGCGAAAGGGCAAGGAGTTCAACGAGATCTTCGATCTCACCGCGCTTCGCGTGTTGGTGGATTCGGTCAAGGACTGCTACGCGGCCCTCGGCGTCATACATTCGCTGTGGAAGCCTCTGCCCGGGCGCTTCAAGGACTACGTGGCCATGCCGAAGTTCAACCTGTACCAGTCGCTGCATACGACGGTGATAGGCCCCTTGGGGAAGCCGCTCGAGATCCAGATCCGCACCCACGAGATGCACGAGACCGCGCAGTACGGCATCGCGGCCCACTGGATGTACAAGGACAAAAGCGCCAGAGCGAGCCAGCGTTCCGACACTCATGTTGAGAAGTTGCAGTGGCTGCGCCAGATCATGGATTGGCAATCCGAGACCAAGGACTCCGGCGAGTTCATGGAATCCCTGCATATCGACCTCTTCCGCGACGAGGTCTACGTGTTCACCCCCAAGGGAGAGGTCAAGAGCCTGCCGGCCGGGTCGACTCCTGTCGATTTCGCCTATGCCATCCATACCGACGTGGGACATAGGTGCATCGGGGCGAAGGTCGACAACCGAATCGTCCCCCTGACCTACAGGCTCCAGTCGGGGGACATAGTCGAGATACTCACGTCTCGCACGCCGCAGGGACCCTCCCGTGACTGGTTGCAGTTCGTCGCCAGCTCCGGAGCGCGCAACAGGATACGGCAGTGGTTCAAGCGCGAACGTCGTGAGGATGCCGAGCACCTTGGCAAGGAGGCGCTGCTGGAAGCCTTCCGCAAGCAAGGCTTGCCGGCGCAGAGGCTCATGAACTCCGATCTGCTGGCCGAGGTCATCAAGGAATCAGGCCAGGCCAAGAAGGAGGACTTCTTCGTCCTCGTCGGTAGCGGCAAGATCAGTCCTCAGCACGTGGTGCAGCGGATCATTCAGGGCCTCAACCGCGAAGGGGAACCGCCTTCCACCGCGGCATCAACCAGCGTGCCGGTGACCAGGGAGGTCGTCACCGGGCCTTCGGCCAGTCAGTTGGGCATCCGTGTGGACGGCATCGACGACGTGGCCGTCCGGCTACCGCAGTGCTGCCGGCCGGTCCCCGGCGACGATGTGGTCGGCTATATCTCGCTTGGTAGAGGCGTCACCGTTCATCGCCGCGACTGTCCGAACGTTCGCGCCCTGGAGAGAAACCCCGAGCGTTTCACCAAGGTGGAGTGGGATTCGCGCACCAAGATGCCACTCCGAGTGGAGGTTCAGATCGAAGCCTACGATCGGAATCATCTTCTGGAAGACATCTCGCGGACGTTGAGCGAGAGCGGTATCAGCATAGTAGCCGCGCACGTAACCACGGCTCGGAACAACATGGTGAAGGACCGTTTCGTGTTCGATGTCCCAGAGATCGACTATCTTGAGACCGTGCTGCAGCGCATTCGCCGCATCGACACCGTCTACGATGCCTATCGGGTCACGCCTCACTAGTGCCTCGCGCCTAAGCGCTTGCTGGATGCGCGGGGGCCCGCCGGCACGGTGCCTGCGCCGCCTCTGGTAGAATCTCGGGTCATGAAAGCCCTTTGTATGCCTGTCGGGCCTCTACAGGCCAACTGCTACCTCGTCTGGGATGACGACCGGGTGGCTTGCGCGGTGGATCCTGGCGGAGAGCCCGAGCGGATAGCCCAACGGATTCGCAAGGAGGACCTCGACCTCAGGGCCATCCTGGTCACGCATGCGCACTTCGACCACATCGATGGAGCCAAAGGGCTGGCCGAAGCCACGGGGGCCAAGGTCTACTGTTCCGCGTTGGCGGCTCCGATCCTCACAGGCAGGGAGCCCTGCTCGGCGACCGGTCTTCCCGTGCCGGCGCTCGCCACGACGTCTGTCGAGGTCGTGGGCGATGGAGCCGTGGTGAAGGTGGGGTTGCTCACCGTCAGCGTGATAGCCACCCCGGGCCACACTCCCGGTGACCTGACGTTCGAGATCGAGGGTCACCTGTTTCCGGGAGACCTGCTCTTCTATCGGTCCGTGGGACGAACCGACTTTCCGGGAGGCGATTTCGCCGTGCTTCTGTCCTCGGTAGAGAGACTCGCCGCCAGATATCCTGCCGGAACCACCGTCCACCCGGGGCACATGCAGTCCACTACTTTGGGCGAGGAGTTGGCCGAAAACCCCTTCTTGCGCGGGCTCGACAGCGATGGCTGACCTGATCACCGCGCCAAAGGGTACCTACGACATCCTGCCCGACGACCAGCCGCTGCGCCGCTGGGTGATAGCCGTTGCGGAGAGCGTCTTCCAGCGTTACGGGTATCGGCGCATCGACACTCCAGCTTTCGAGGAGACCCGACTCTTCTCGCGGGGCGTGGGCACGTCCACTGATATCGTGCGCAAGGAGATGTACACCTTCGAGGATCTCGGGGGGAGAAGCATGACGCTCCGTCCCGAGGGTACCGCGCCGGTGGCCCGGGCCTACGTGGAACATGGCATGCACACGCTGCCCCAGCCGGTGAAGCTCTACTATCACAGTTCGATGTTCCGCTACGAGAGCCCACAGTCCGGGCGGTACCGCCAGCACTACCAGCTCGGTGTGGAGGCCATCGGTTCATCAGCACCGGAGATCGACGCAGAAGTCATAGGCGTGCTCGCCACCGCGTACAGAGAGATCGGACTCGAGGGCCTCGAATTGCGGCTCAACTCCATGGGCTGCAAGGAGTGCCGCCCCGCCTATTCGGACAGTCTGCGACGGTTCCTTGCCGAGCAGGCCGAGAAGTTCTGCGGAGAATGTCGAGAGCGCGCCGCCATCAATCCATTGCGGGCCTTCGACTGCAAGGTGCCTGGGTGCCGCGAGGCGATGGTGGCCGCGCCCCGTCTGCCCGACCACCTGTGCTCGGCTTGCGCCGAGCACCACAGTCGGGTGGAGGAGGGCTTGAGGGTACAGGGTCTGTCCTTCGTAGCCGACCACACATTGGTGCGCGGCTTGGACTACTACACGCGCACCACCTTCGAGTTCCAGTCTTCGCTCCTGGGGGCGCAGTCGGGAGTGGGAGGGGGCGGACGTTACGACGGCCTGCTGGAGGACATCGGAGGTCCATCGGTGCCCGGAGTCGGATTCGGCACCGGCATCGAGCGGATACTCCTTGGGCTGTCCCGCTCCGGAATTGCAGCTCCGCCCGCGCCCACACCAGTGGTGTATGTGGTCGCCCTCATGGAAGAGGCGCGCAGCGAGGCCTTCGCGCTTTGCCATGAGATCCGCACGCGGGGCAGCGGGGCCGAGCTGGACTACATGGCCCGAAGCGCCAAAGGCCAGATGAAGCAGGCGGGTCGAAGTGGCGCTCGATTCGCGTTCATTCTCGGCCACGACGAGTTGATCGACCGGACGGTCACCGTGCGCGATCTGCGTTCCGGAGGCGAGAATCGGCTGTCTCGCGCCGAGGCCATCAATGTGGCCATAGGGGAGACGACACCGGTCTGATCCCCGGTCGAAACACGAAGAGCAAAGGACCGACAGTGGCATACAGAGACGAATGGTGCGGCACCGTCCGCGAGAGCGATGTGGGCCGGCGGGTGAAGATGGCCGGTTGGGTGCAGCGTCGCCGTGACCATGGGGGCCTCATCTTTGTGGATCTCCGCGATCGGACCGGCCTCGTGCAACTTGTCTTCGAGGCCGAAACGCGTCCCGCTGTGCACGGGAAGGCCCAGGAGCTGCGAAGCGAGTTCGTCATCTCCGCAGCCGGAACCCTGGTGGCACGCTCCCCGGAGCGCGTCAACCCAAATCTGCCCACCGGCGCCGTTGAGATAGTAGTCGAGGAACTCAACATTCTCGCGTCAGCGGAAACGCCGCCCTTCCCACCGGAAGACGTGCTCGACGTCGACGAGACCCTTCGCTTGAAGTATCGGTATATCGATCTTCGGCGGCCGAAGATGTTCCGCAATCTCGAGCTGCGGCATCTCGTGGTGCAGGCCGTGCGCCGCTACCTCGGGGAACGCGGGTTCATCGACGTGGAAACACCCATCCTCACGAAGAGCACTCCCGAGGGAGCGCGAGACTTCCTCGTGCCATGCCGGCTCCAGCCGGGAGAGTTCTACGCTCTGCCCCAGTCTCCACAGCTCTTCAAGCAACTATTGATGATCAGCGGATTTGAGCGCTATTACCAAATAGCCCGCGCCTTCCGTGACGAGGACCTGCGCGCCGACCGCCA
>PMIZ01000251.1 GCA_003157225.1 Actinomycetota bacterium
CTGCTGAAGAATGACGCTTCGCCGGGTGCCCTCTGGGCGTGGGCACGATCGCCGCGCGCGAGAGAAGGACGCAGGAAGCGCGAATAGCAGCGCTATTGGTGCGACCGAGGACGCGATATCGCGCCGGCCAGCGTGTCCTGGTGGCCGTGGCTTCGTTCTTCAACAGCCTCCTAGAGCGCGATGGGCCAGCGCGTTCTGGCGGCCGAGGCTTCGTTCTTNNCTCTACTTCCTCACCTGGCGGGATGTCCTGGTGCGCTACAAACAGGCCGTGCTCGGGGTGGCCTGGGCTATCCTGCAGCCGTTCCTCACCATGATCGTCTTCACCCTGGTATTCAACCGGATGCTGAAGGTCCCCAGCTCCGATCCAACCCTGCCCTATGCGGTCTTCAGCTTCAGCGGACTGCTGGCCTGGAACTTCTTTTCCGGCGCGCTGGGGCGTTCCGGGGTGAGTCTGGTCGGGAACGCCAACCTGCTCACCAAGGTCTACTTCCCCCGCCTGGTCATCCCGTTCTCCGCGGTGCTTGCCGGCTTGGTCGACTTCGTCATCTCCTTTGTGATCTTGCTCGTTATCATGGCCGCCTACGGTATCGCCCCCCAGTGGGAGACCGTGTTCTTGCCGCTCTTCGTCCTTTTGGCGATCATTTCCGCCTTGGCCGTCAGCCTGTGGCTGAGCGCGCTCAATGTGCTCTACCGCGACGTGCAGTACCTCATCCCCTTCCTGGTGCAGCTCTGGATGTTCGTGAGCCCGGTCATCTACCCCATCGACAAGATCCCGCAGTCCTTGCGCGTCGTCTTCTCTCTTAATCCCATGACCGGCGTGATCGGCGGCTTTCGCTGGGCGCTCCTCGGCCAGCAGTTCCCCGGGCGGTACCTGTGGATCTCTACCGGCGTAGTCGTCGTGCTGCTCTTGGGCGGTCTCTTCTATTTCAAGCGTATGGAGCGCATGTTCGCCGATGTGGTGTGACCATGAGTGAGATCGTTCTCCGTACGACCGGCCTGGGGAAGATGTACCGCATCGGTGGGGAGCGGGCGAGCTACCGCACCTTGCGTGACACACTGGTGCAGGCGGTCAAGCGGCCGATCGAGCGCATCCGCCATCCCGGAGCGGCGACCCACATCTCCGAAGTGCTGTGGGCACTCAGGGACATCGACCTCGAGGTCAGGCGAGGCGACGTCCTTGGCATCATCGGACGCAACGGCGCCGGCAAGAGCACCCTGCTCAAGGTGCTCAGCCATATCACCGAGCCGACGGAGGGTAGGGTCGAGATCAGAGGGCGCGTCGGGTGCCTTCTCGAGGTCGGCACTGGCTTTCATGGCGAGCTGACGGGCCGGGAGAACATCTACCTGAATGGCGCTATCCTCGGCATGACGCGAGTCCAGATCAGGAATAGCTTTGACGAGATCGTGGAGTTCAGCGAGATCGGCCGGTTCCTCGACACGCCGGTGAAGCGCTACTCGAGCGGCATGTATGTGAGGCTGGCCTTCGCGGTTGCAGCCCATCTCAACCCCGAGATATTGATAGTCGACGAGGTGCTTTCCGTCGGCGACGCGAGCTTCCAGAAGAAGTGCCTGGGCAAGATGGAGGATGTCGCCGGCCACGGCCGGACGGTGCTATTCGTCAGTCACAACATGCAGGCCGTCCGCAGCCTCTGCGCCAACGCCGTGCAGATCGAGGCTGGCCGGATCGTGAATCGGGGAGAAGCAGGAGATGTGGTGGCCCAGTACCTTACCGAACAAGCCGCAAGCGGGTCTTCTGTCGAATGGGCACTCGGGGAGGGTCCCGGTGGCGACGAGGCCCGGCTTCTTCGCCTGGAGGTGCTGGACGCCCACGGCCGGTCGAGCGGCACGTTCTTCAGCAACCAGCCGTTTCGAGTCCGGGTGGAGTTCGACGTGTCCCGAGTCGACCCGACGCTCGGCATGGGTTTCGACCTGGCTACCAGCGAGGGAAACATCATCCTGCGCAGCTATCAGACCGACGAGGATGAAGAGTTTTGGCCCGAAGTGCACCTGGGCAGGAACTCGTTCGAGTGCACCATCCCAGCCGACCTGCTGAACGATGGTTCCTACATGATAGTGCCGCGGGTGACCCTCCACGGGCAGCGCATGCTGGTCCAGGGCGAAGGTGTCGCTTCCTTCGACGTTCATCGAGTTCCCGGTCAGTCCCCCTATGTGCCGCAGAGACGCGTGGGGATAATCGCCCCCGCGCTCCACTGGACGGCGACAGAGACCGACGCGGGCGACGCTTAGAGGGTCTCTGGCTCAGCCCTTTCTGCGTCGCTCCCGCTCCGGCAGGCGGGAGATCCGTGGTCGATTCTCCCGCGAGCGGGCGTAGGCTTCCTCCCAGGTAGAAGACATCACAGCGCGGTCGAGTTGGCCGCGGGACAATTCGCCTGTGTACCCTTTGAACCGGCCGCAGAGCGCACAGAACCTTCGGATCTCTTCTTTCATGTCGTCGTCCTCCTGGGGAAGGACCTTTCTTCCGAGGTCGAACCCGAACGTTCTGTCGATCGCCCCGGCCACCCCGCACGGATAGTAGCCGTAGGGGGTGACACCGATGCCGCAGAGATGGGTGACGGGGCAGGCGTTGAAGAAATCAGCTCTTTCGTACCCCCCGACGTCGATCGGTGCCACGTTGAACGTGAAGAACTCAGGTTGGTCGCGGCTGCTCTTGGCCGAGTCGACCACCTCGATGTCCGAGGGCAGCTGGCACAGCAACTTCTTGGTGCGCTCGCTGTGCCCATTGGTGACTACTCTGATCTGTGTTTCCGGGGAGAAACCATCGCGGTACTCGCGGACCAACTCGACCACTTCGAGGAACTGCGGATGGCAGGTAGGTTCACCCCCTAGCAGGCCGATGAGCTCCCAGCGAATCTGACGCTCCTTGCTCTCTTCGAGGAAATGTCTGATCTGCCCAAGGGTCATGTGGTCGGAGGTGGGATCCTGCGTGCACGACCGATTGCAGTTGTTGCAGCGAAGGTCGCAGACGTATGTGATATCGATTCCCACCCGCACCCGGCTACGTCTCCACTTCGGCCCGCGAGCTCTGGTCACCAAGGGAGTGATGAGCCAAAGGTCCCACCGCCGCGAGACTCGGTACACGAGATCCTTTGCCCCCGAGGGCAGATGCGGCCTGATGTGGGCGCCGTAAACTGCTCGGAGCCTCCATCTGGGCGTACTCTCGCGCCAGCTAGACCGTCGGGAGGACAATGTTATCTCCTACTCTCGTGCCACGAGCTGAAACCACCGAGAAGTGCCTGCAGGCGTACCTGGAGGCGCTTCAATAGATCGCCCACGACCGGCAGGTGCCTCAGGAACCGCTTCACCCAATCCAGATAGCGATGGACGGCCCCTCGGAGGCCGAGCCCGTGGACGTCCCTCCCTATCATCTTGTCCGCCAGAGGTGGCAGCTCCACCCGAGGCGGGTGCCGAAGCGGCCACACGAGGGGACGCGGAGCGGATTCCCGCAGGTAGGCGGGCACGCGACCTCGGGTGTGGGTGGAATCAGCCCCAAAGCCCAGATTGCCGACCTGGTTGCACGCCGGTAGCGAAGCCAACATCCCGTGACGCCAGCAAGCGAACTGCAACTGGTAGCTCCACCAGTTCACCTCTCCGGCGAAAGCCAGGTCGAAGATGTCTTGCCAGAATCTCTCGAACCGCCGGTTGCCGTCGGCGACCGCCTTCAGTCCGCCTCGATCTCGCCATGCGGGCCACTCGCCGACGTTCACGTCATAGTGCCTCCACACGCGAGCCCAGCTGGCCCACCCCCACACCTGGACGTAGCGCGAGAAGAAGTAGCTGTCCCGAGGGGCGAAGCGCCGCGAGACCAGGTTGCTGCCACAGATCACGCCGACCCGTTCGTCGTCCCGGTAGCGCTCGAGCAGTTCGTCACAGTAGGCGAAGAAGCTGGGCAGAGGCAGGATATCGTCCTCCAACACCACCCCTTCCGGTTCTCTCTCGAAGAACCAGTCTAGGCCGGTGATGGGTCCGAGCCTGCAGCCCAGATTGACGTCTTGAAACAGCGTCCTCACCTCACACGGCCAGTCCACCGCGGTGGCAATCCGCCTGGTCTCGGCGCAGCGTTCGCGCTCGCCCGGGCGGTCGCCGCGCGGGCCATCGGCCGCCACGTACAGACGCGGAGGTCTCGCGGCACGGATTGCCTCAAACGCCCGCCTGGTAGTGTCCGGGCGATTGAAGACGAGGAAGAGGATAGGGCTTCTCATGCGTGTTCCGGCAGGGTCCAGAAGCGCCCCAGCCATTCACCGGCCTCGGGCGGCTCGAAGAGCTCGTATCCGGCGCTCGGGTAGACAGTCAGCTCGCCGCAGTACACGCGGCCCTCGACGCAGTAGAGGTCGACCCGCAGGAAGTCCATGCCCTGCGATAGCTTGGCGGCGACCTTCAACATCTCGTCCAAGGCGGGCGGCGCAGGCCTGGGAGAAGCCGGTCCGGGATTGCTGGCAAACGGGAGTGGCGTCCAGTCGATGCTGTACCAGGTCATGGTGGGGTTCGTGAAGCGGTCGGCCATGACGTACGCGGCCCGTGGCACCCCGTCGAAACAGAGGAACTTGAACTCGTCGGGCGCGTCCCGCCCGCATCCGATGAACCGCTCAACCATGATCCTTCTGGGGACACCCTTGTATGCCCATTCTCTCGCGTTGTAGAAGAAGTCGGTCTTGAGCCAGTCACGCAGTGCGCGCGTCATTTTCGAGGGATCAGCCTCCGCGGAATCGAAGACGAAGAGGTTCCATCCGCAACCGTGCGATGCCTTCACGACATATGGCGCCGAAAGCTCGTCCCAGGGGATCTCCTCAGGTCTCTTGAACACTCCGAGCAACGGCACCAGGTATTCCGGCTCGACACGCGCGGCCACGTAGTCCCGGACGGCCACTTTGTCGCAGAACATCCTCAAGATCGGCCTTCGGTCGTGGAGTTTCCTCCGCTGGATCATTTCGTTGAGACTGCGCGGGTGAGAGAGGTCCGGGGGCCTGCCGAAGTTTCGGGCGTATTGCCGGCGAATGATGCTCCTGTCGGTCGACAGATGGATATCGAGAAAGCGGTGGGTCGCGGCGAGCATGGGCCGCGCCACAGCGGGAATATGGTCGCGCAGCCAATTGAGTGTCGTCACAAAGGACCTGCTTTCCGGCGTTCAGCATTCGCATGGTACACCAGCGCCCGAATGCGCTGTGGTAGCGTTGACACATGCCGTGGCAGCTGCTTGTCTCCATCTTGACCCCGTCATTCAACCAGGCGAGGTGGCTTGAAGACAATCTGCGCTCCGTCGCTTGCCAGTCCTATCCGAACATCGAGCACATCGTGATGGACGGCGGCTCCGCCGATGGGACCGCTGCCCTCCTGGCCGGCGCCGGGCCAGGCGTGCGCTGGAGGAGCGAGCCCGATCGCGGGCAGTCCCACGCGCTCAATAAGGCGTTCGCTCTTAGCGAGGGTGAGATCATCGGCTGGATCAACTCTGACGATGCCTACTTCGACTGCGGTGCCGTAGAAGAAGTGGTTGACTTCTTCGTGCGCCACCCCGCGGCCGACGTGGTCTATGGGCACGCGGCGCACGTGAACGCCGACGGTCGCATACTCCACTACTTCTGGGCTCCCGCCTTCAGCCACCGACTACTTAGGCTGTACGACTACCTCCTACAGCCGGCGGTGTTCTTCCGGAGGCGTGCGCTGGGTGACCGACTGGCGGACGAAAGCTTCGAATTCGCCATGGACTACGAGTTGTGGCTTCGCTTGGCGCGAGGGACCAGATTCGCTCGCCTAAACCGGGTGATCGCCGTTGACCGGGTGCAGCCCCGACGAAAGAGTCAGAAGCTTCTGGGGGCGGCGGAGAGCGACACTCGCATACTTGCCGAGAGATACGGCGTGGGCACGTCCATCTTCGCCCGGAGGCTGGCCTCGATGCACCACGTGTACTGCCGCGTACGCGGTGCGCGCCTGGCGCTCGCCGCGTACGGCCCGTTGGCCTTCTCCGGCAAGAGTGACTCGCGGTGGGCCGTCCTCCGCAGGCAGGTGGCATGTCGCAGGTCGAGAATGCCGGTTTCCGACGGGTGAGGCGCCCGCTTCACTCGCACTGGCGGTAGAATCCCCGCATGGCGATCATAGGCATTGACGCGACCGCTCTATGCATCCCGGCGTGCCGCGGCATCGGCACCTCGCAGTACCAGGCGATGCTGGCCCTGGCCGAGATGGATACTCCACATCGCTTCTTCCTCTACGCCCCCTCTCCACCGCTTGTGCCCTACTCCACCAAGCCGCTCGACCTACCGTGGCCGCTGCGACTGGGCGCGCGTTCGGTCACAGGCAGCAACATCCTCTGGATGCAGACGGGCGTGAACAAGTTACTCGCCGCCGACCGAGTCGAAGTCTTCTGGGGCCCTCGTCATCTGCTTCCCTTTCGCGCTCGAGGCCTGGGGAAGGTAGCCACGGTACACGACTACTGGCACCGCTACTACCCGCAACAGCAGCCGTGGCGGAACCGGCTGGCCGATCGGTTCCTGATCGACAAGGTGGTGGCGCAGGCGGACTTGGTGGTGACGCCTTCGGCGGCGACCGCGCGAGACGTGGTGCGCGTGTCAGGCGGGTCGCCGGACAAGGTGCGCGTGGTGCCCTGGGGGGTCGACCAGACCGTGTTCCGGCCGCTTGACGCCCGAGAGGTTGCGGCGGCGCTGAAGCGACTGGGCGTGACTGGCCCCTACGTCCTGAGCCTGGACGTCCTCAACCCGCGCAAGAGCTTCGCGACGGTGCTCGAGGCTGCGGCTCGCCTGCCGAAGGATCTCCGCCGGTCGCTCACTCTGGTAGGACTCGGCGCTATCTCTTCCACTACTCCCGCGGCCCGTCTTCTAGCTCGGGCGGCGGCTCTCGACCTAGCCGAACGCTTGCGTCTACTGGGCGAGGTGGAGGTGCAGGACCTGGTGGCCCTCTACTCGGGGGCGCGCGCGCTCGTCTACCCGAGCCTCTATGAAGGCTTCGGCATGCCGGTGCTCGAAGCCATGGCCTGTGGCTGCCCGGTGATCGCGACCGACGGGTCGTCTTTGCCCGAGGTCGCGGGAGACGCGGCCCTGCTCGTGGACCTCGACGATCCACAAGCACTTGGCCTGGCCTTGGCCGCCGTGACCGCCGATCCTGACGCCCGCGACCGGCTTGTCGCCGCCGGACACGTTCGAGCAGGGCACTTCACCTGGCGGGCCACAGCCGAAGGAATGCTGGCTGCGTTCGACGAGGTTCTGGCGGCGCGAGTAGCAAGGCAGGGGCGGCTCGCCTGATGCGCGTGCTTCTAGACTGCCGGATGGCCGCCTGGTCCGGCGTGGGCCGCTACACCACCGGCTTGGCCAGGGCACTTGCCGCTCGCGGCGATGTCGAGCTCGTCCAAGTGTGCGCGTCAGACCGAGCCGCCCCGGTAGCAGGCGCGGCGGAGGTCCTCGTAGCCGCGGGGCACCCGTTCGGCGCGCGGGGAGCGCTGGAGTTCGCGCGTTTGGCGCAAGAAGCGAGGACGGACGTGATCCACTGCCCGCACTTCCCGACGCCGGTCCCGGTCCGGACGCCGCTCGTGGTGACGCTGCACGATCTGATCCCGCTGGTGCTTCCCCGAGCCATGCCTTCTACTCTCAGACGAACCGTCTACCGGGCTTGGAACGCGCGGGCGGCGCGGGTGGCGCACCGGGTGATCGTGCCATCGGCAAGCACCGCCGCGGACGTCGAAAGGCTGTTGCCCAAGGCCCACGGAAAGGTGATAGTCATACCCGAGGCGGCGGACGACTTCCTGCAGGGCGAAGCAGGAACGCCGGCGGAGAGACGAGCCCGGTGGATCTCGCCGCCCGGCCTACGGTGGATCTCGCAGCCCTACCTGCTTTGCATCGGCAACACCAGATGGCACAAGGATCTGCCGACCCTGCTCCGGGCGTTCGGCGAGCTGGCGGCAGAGAGACCGGATGTCCTCTTGATACTCGTGGGCCCGGAACCATCCGGCTACCTGGACCAACAGTTGCGGGAGGCGCCCCCTGAGCTCCGCTCTCGGGTGGCTTTCACCGGCCATGTGGACGACTCCGAGCTGCGGGCCCTTTACTCGGGAGCGGTAGCCTTCGTGTTCCCCTCGCTGCGTGAGGGCTTCGGCCTGCCGGTGCTGGAAGCCTTGGCGTTCGGTACGCCGGTGGTGTGCTCCGACGCGGCCTCCCTGCCGGAGGTGGCGGGAGAAGCGGCCGTTCTCTTTCCAGCGGGAGACGCGGAGGCGCTAGCAAAGGCCGTGAGGAGCGTGCTCGACGACCCCGAGCGACGGGAGGATCTGTCGCGCCGNNCATGGTGGAGTGCAAGTGCGAGCCCTGGTCAGCAACGAGAGCCGGGAGCGCGTGGAGGAGACCATCGGCGGGGTCCGGGTGATCCGTCTGCCGAGGCAGCTGGCTTTGTCGTCTGCCCCCGTGGCTCTGGGAATGCGCCGGGCGCTGCGGGACGAGGTTCGAGGCGAGCGGCGGGGAATAGGCGAAGCGGCCGACATCCTCAACTTTCATTCGCCGTATCCCTGGGGCGAGCTGTCCTTTCTGCTCTCGAGACTCGACGTGCCCAGCGTCGCTCTTTATCACAGCGACATCGTCCGCCAGAAGCGGCTGCTTGCGGCGTACCAGCCTTTCTTGGAGCGATTCCTTGATAGAGTCGACCTCATCNNCCCCACGTCCCGGCCGCAACCTCGTGCTCTTCGTCGGAAGGCTTGTCTACTACAAGGGCGTCGATGTCTTGCTGCGTGCTATGGCCAGCGTGGATGCCGATCTCGTCCTCATCGGGCGCGGGCCGCTGGAGGCCCGGCTGCGAGAGCTGGCCTCGGGGAGCGGCATGGGGACGCGGGTCACCTTTCTGCCGCCCCAGGACGACGAGGAGCTATTGGCTTGGTATGGTGCGGCGGACGTGTTCTGCCTGCCAAGCGTGGCCCGCAGCGAAGCCTTCGGGCTGGTGCAGATCGAGGCCCACGCGGCCGGCACTCCTGTAGTGTCCACGTCCCTTCCCACCGGGGTCCCCTACGCCAACCTGGACGGGGTCACGGGGCTCATCGTGCCTCCCGGTGACGCCAGTGCGCTCGCGGCAGCGCTCACGCGGCTGCTCTCGGACGGTGAGTTGCGTGCGCGCCTGGGCCACCAGGCGCGCACCCGGGCACTCGCCGAGTTCACGGTTCCTCGCATGGTGGCCGGGACGTTGGAGGTCTACAGAGAAGCGCTCGAGGTTCACGTCGAGGCAGCCGGCCGCCGGCGCCGCACTAGGCAACCGAGGGCATAGGTGTCCCGGGGTCGCTTCGTCGCCTTCTCCGTGGTCACGGACGCCGTCCTGGTGAACGCCGGGTTCGTCGTGGCCTTCCTGTTGCGGTTCGGGGGCCAACTCCCTACCTTCAACTTCAGGTCTTACCTCTTCCTCGCCCCGGTGCTCACCGTCGTCTATGTCGGTGGCGCCTGGACGTATGGCCTCTACGATCCGGAACGCGCAGACACGGCCTGGGCTGTGGCGCGTGGCGTGGTCGCGGCCGTCACGGTGGGGACCTTGTTCACCGCCGCCCTTGCCTTCTTCGGTAGCACCCGGACAGCCTCGTTCGCGCGGTCTGCGATCCTCTTGGCCTGGGTGGTCGACCTGGCGCTGCTTGTCGGCTGGCGTCTCGTCCTTCTGCGTCTGGCGCACGTCAGGATGCCGGAGCAGCGCGTGCTGATCGTGGGCACCGACCCGGCGTCTGTCGAGCTGGCCCGCACCGTCGCCGAACGGCGTCGTTGGGGCTGGACGGTCGCCGGCCTCGTCAACGCGGACGCCGATTCGGCACAGGTCTCCACGGAGGCTGTCGGGGGCTTCTCGGTGCTCGGCGAGGTGCGCGACTTGGCGCGCATCGCCGGCGAACACCATGCCAACCGCGTGATTATCGCGAGCCCCACGGCGCTCCGCGAGCTGGTGGAGTCTCTCATCATCGCCGACGGATGCAACGTGCGCGTGGACGTGGTCCCCGAGCTCTACGAGATCTTCATTGGCAGCGTGGATGCTATCGTCGGCGACATACCGCTGATGGAGATCTCGCGCACCGCCGTGCCGCGCTACTACGCGGCGACCAAGAGGTTGCTGGACGTGACCGTCGCGCTGCTCGCGCTGGTTGTCACCAGCCCGATGTTGCTCGGCGCCGCCGTCGCGCTGGCGGCCAAGGAAGGCTTTCCGGTTTTCTTCTCACAGGAGCGTGTGGGTCGCAGCATGAGGCGGTTTCGCATCCACAAGCTGCGGACAATGGTGAGAAACGCCGAACAGCGCAGCGGCCCCGTCATAGCGGGCGAGGATGACCCGCGCATCACCCCGGTGGGGCGCTTCCTGCGCAGGTACCGCATCGACGAGATTCCCCAGTTCGTCAACATCATCAAGGGAGAGATGAGTTTCGTCGGACCGCGCCCTGAGCGTCCGTATTTCGTCGAGCAGCTCGTCGAGCGGGTGCCGGGCTACAAAGAGCGCTTCCACCTCAAACCCGGCATGACCGGACTCGCCCAGGTCAGCGGCGGCTACGCGACCACGCCGGAACGCAAACTGAAGTACGATCTCATCTACATTTATCATCAGACCCTTGCCATGGACGCGCAGATAGTCGTCGAGACGCTGCGCGTAGTGCTGAGCGGGCGCGGGGCAAGATAGGCGGCAACTTGGCCAACAAACAGAACAACCAGCGCAGTCAGGCAGGCTCGCCTCCTCGTCCCGTCGCCAAAGGCCGGGGAGCCAAGGTAGCGCCGGCTGCCAGACCGCAGCAGACCGGGGTCACCAAGAGGCGGGCCAGGGTTACCGAAAAGCCGGCCGAAAAGCCTTCCGCCGGCGCGGTCGGGACCGGCATGGGCCGTCGAGTCTCCTGGTGGGCCCTGCTCGCCCTCGTGTTCGTCGTCCCCTTGGCCATGAGCAACTTCACCTTCCTAGGTTTCCACACGCCGTTCACCTACGACCAGTTCGAGATCATCAAGATCGTCCTCATGCGCATCCTCACCCTCATCGCCGTCGCCGCGTGGGCCTGGGATCTGCTTCGGCGGGGTGGGGAGCTGCGCCGAACCCCCATCGACTGGCTGATACTCGCCTTCATCGTCTGGGTGGCGATAACGACCGCCACGTCCATCCATTGGCCCATGGCCCTCTTCGGAAAGCCTCGCCGCTATGAGGGCTTGCTGACCTTCGCCAACTTCGCCGTCATCTACTTTCTGATACTCCAGTTCGCCGATGGGGCCGCCCGCGTGCGCACGCTGGCCAAGAGCCTCTTCTTCTCGAGCGTGATCGTCGCAGCCTACGGAGTGCTCCAGTTCCTCGGCTGGGACCCCGCCAAGTGGGGAAACCTCGCCTTCGAGTCGAACCGTGCCTTCTCCACCTTCGGCAACCCCGATCCGCTGGGTGGCTTCCTCATCTTGTCAACCGCCGTGGCGCTCGGACTGGCGCTCGCGGAGAAGGACCTGAGGTGGCGGCTGGGGTACTGGGCCGGCTTCGCGTTGAACGGCGTCTGCCTCATCGCGACCTTCACCCGGGGAGCCTGGATCGGCGGGGCCGTCGCTATCGCCCTTGTCGGAGTCATCGCCTGGCGGCATCGGGCGGGGCTGCGGCGGGCGGACTGGATCCCGGCGGGGGTGAGCGCCGCGCTCGGCGTGGGCATCATCGCTCACAGCCTGTCGAGCGGCAGCCAAGTGATGAACTTCGCCAAGCGTTTCCGCTCCATCCTGCAGTTCGGCGGCGGTAGCGGGCAGACCAGGACCGAGATCTGGAGGGCGGCTCTCTCGGCCATAAAACACCGCCCCATCCAGGGATGGGGCGCCGACACGTTCCGCCTCGTCTTTCCCAAGTTCAAGCCCCTCTCCTACGTGCGCGACGCGGGCGGCACCTCAGTCGCGGACAACGCGCACGACTACCCGTTGCAACTGGCGACAGGCCTCGGCATCCCGGGTGTGATCATGATGTACGGCATCTTCGTATGGGCCGGGATACGCTCGTTTGGAACCGTCTTTCGGCGTTCCGAGGACTCCTCGCGGGTGCTCGTGGGCGCCTTCTGGGCCGCGGCTGCCGGTCATCTCGTCCACCTTCTGTTCGCGGTGCCCGCCGTGGGAAGCACCTTCCTGCTCTGGGCGGCGCTAGGCGTGGTTCTGGCTCCCACCTCGCGGGTGGTCGAAGTGAAGAGGCCCAAGTGGGGCTTGGTCGCCGCCATCCTGATCATCGTGGTGGCCGCCGCCGGCATCGGCTATCAGGGAGTGCCTCTCGCGGCGGACCATTCGTATCTGGTGTCGGGCACCGGCAGTGCAGGTCCTGCCCGCGCCGAGGCCCTGCGGCAGGCCGTGCGCCTCAATCCCCTCAACGGGAGCTATCGCACCGAGCTGGGCCAAGCCTACAGCTCGGAGGTGCGAGGATTCCTGTCAGCGGCGACCGCGGCGAAGAACGCCGGCCAGGATGTCACCCCGTATGTTGCAGAGGCAAAGACCAGCTTCGCAAAAGGCGTGGCGGCATTTGAGGACGCAATCGCGTTCCAGCCGGATGAATACGACAACTACGTTTCGCTGGGCGACCTCTACAACCTCGGTGGTCAGGCGCTCGACCGCAACTACTACACCGACGCCCTGGCCATCGCCAACCGCGGACTGCAGATCGAGCCCTACGGCACCACCATACGAGCGGTGCTCGCCTACGCCCTCCTCAGCACGGGCAAGACGGACCAAGGTATCTCGGCACTCGAGTACTGCATGCAGATCGACCCGCGGGGCGCCGACGCGGCCCTGCTCCTCGCCCAGGCCTACGAGCGGATCGGCCGGGCGGCCGACGCGCTCTCCCTGCTGCGGTCCGTGGAGAAGCGGCGACCTGGTCAGGCGGGCGTGGCCGAGGCCATCAAGAAGCTGGAGGCCCAGAACCCCTCCTAGCGAGGCCGCGGCCCGCGGGCGTGCTGACTCACGCGGCGCCGGGGTACACTTTGGGAAGCCGTTCGGTGCAAGAGTGGGAGGATCACCATGCTCGTTCGCGAGAGAATGTCAATTCACCCAATGACCACCACCCTCGACTCGTCCGTTCCGGACGCTCTCAAGGTGATGCAGGGAAGCAAAGTCCGCCAATTGCCCGTCTTGGATGACAAGGGGAAGTTGGTCGGCATCGTCTCGCTGGCCGACCTGTTCCGGGTCCTACCGTCGCCCGCCAGTTCACTCAGCGTCTGGGAGATGGGCTACCTGGTCGAGCAGATCAAGGTAGCGGACGTCATGACCAAGGACGTCATCACCGTGGCGCCCGATACGGCCGTCGAAGAAGCCGGTCGCATCATGGCCGAGAGCAAGGTGAGCGGGCTGCCGGTCATGGTCGGCCACGATCTGGTGGGCATGATCACCGAATCGCACCTATTCAGCATCCTGCTCGACATTTTCGGGGCCCGGCAGCCCGGGGTACGGGTGACGGCGAGGATGCCCCTCGAGAAGGGTGGGCTGGCCAAGATCTCCACGGCTATTGCAGGCATCGGCGGCCATTTCATGGCATTCGCGGAAAGCATGGACGAGGGCACCGTCACGTTCAAAGTCCAGGACGTGGGCCGCGACGAACTGCTTGAGGTCGTCCAGCCTCTTGTGAGCGAAGTGATCGACGTGCGGGAGGCGTAGCGCGCTCAGCGACGCCCCGTCTTCCGCAGCGCCAGAATAACCGCCGCCAGCGCCTCGTCCCGCTCGGCCTGCAACTCTGCCACCGCCTTGCCGCCCGTCTCCTCTCTGACCCCAGCGGCGAGCACATCGGCCGTGTCGGCAGGAAAGGTGGTCCAGGAGGCGAGATCCCGCAGCATGCCCTCCTTCGTAGCGGTCAGATGCGCGACATGGCCGCGTATGCCCGCGTCTCCCCCGCCGAGGTGATAGACGAGGTGTGGTCCCGTGACCGCCCAACGCAGGCCGGGTCCATAGCAGATGGCTCTATCGACGTCCTCGACGCTGGCGGCGCCCGAACGGACCAGTTCGATGGCCTCCCGCCACAGCGCCGCCGACATGCGATTGGCGATGTAGCCGGGGATGTCCGAGTTCAACACGATCGGCTCTTTGCCTACGCTCGCATAGAAGGCCCGCGCGCGCTCGAGCTCTTCGGGGTCGGTGAGCCTCCCGGGAGCCAGTTCCACCAGAGGGATGATGTGCGGCGGATTGTACGGATGAGCGGCGAGGGTCCGGCCGGGAAGACGTGAGTCCTGCTGGATGGCGGTGATCGACAGCCCCGACGAACTGGTGGCGATGAGGGCGTGGTCGGGCGCGGCTTGGCTTGCCTGGGCGAAGACGGCGCGTTTGAGCGTAACGTCATCGGTAACGCATTCCTGCACCAGATCGGCCCCGGCAACCGCCTGCTCCAAGGTGGCGACGCCGACGAGCGCGCCGATGCCCTTCTCAGCCGCTCCGGGCTCCGCCAGCTCCTTTTCGACCAGGAATCGAGCCGCGGCCGCAGCGCGCGTCACAGCCTGCTTCGCTACCTCCGGCCTCGTATCAAATAGCCTGACCGTGTATCCGTGGGCCGCGAACAGGCCGGCCCAGCTCGCTCCCGTGCCGCCTGCCCCGATGATGCCGATGATGCCCTTCTCGTCCATGCTCACCGCCTTGGTGGTTCGATCTCGACCCGATGATACCCTGGAAACGTCGCGAGCCGGCCCTGGCAGCCGGTGCCAGTCGATTGTCGATCTGGTGGTCAACGTCCGTTGGGAGTAGGTGGATGAGAAACGTCTTGAGACATGCGCGCGGGGTAGCTCATCGATTGCAGGTGGGCTTGTTCCCCCCGGCGTATTTGCCGATTGACGCTTCAGGTCAGGCTGCCGACGATCTCATCAGCTCGGGGCTGGAAAAGGGGCTGCCTTTCATGGCCGCTCGCTTGGGACGCATCGAGCTGCGTGCCGTCTTGCGCTGGTGGGATCGCCAGACCGGCGGTAAGAACCGGCTCGTCGACGCCCTGGAGCGGCTCCAAGGCAAGCGCGGGCCCACTGATTGGGGTGCCTCCATCCGCTTCTCAATGGAAAACAACGCCGGCTTCTTCCCGGCGGAACCGGAGTATCTGAATCGATTCGCCGAACGAATGGTGAATGATCTACGAGAACTGGACATTCTTGGATCCTGCCAATCTGAGGAGGTCCGGGTGCGTTCCTTCTTCCCCAACGCCACGATCGTCCCCTTGAGAGACCTGGAACCCTACTACCACCCAGAACCGTGGACCAGGGTACTGGAAGGCAAGACTGTCTTGGTGATCCACCCGTTCGAGAGCAGCATCCGCAAGCAGTACGGGCGGCGCGATGCCCTATTTGCGAACCCCCAAGTACTGCCCGCTTTCGAGCTGAGGACCATCAAG
Source organism: Actinomycetota bacterium (assembly GCA_003157225.1). Next base: position 15,307 of record PMIZ01000251.1, read on the forward strand.
GCCGTCCAGTCGATGGGTGGAAGCCACCCTGACTACCCGGATTGGTTCGCCGCGCTGGAGGCCATGCAGCAGAAGATCGCGGCGGTCCAATTCGATGTGGCCATCATCGGGGCCGGCGCCTATGGTTTCCCGTTGGCAGCCTTTGTCAAGCGCCTGGGTCACCAGGCAATCCATCTGGGCGGCGCCACGCAGATCTTGTTCGGCATTCGTGGCCGCCGGTGGGACAGTAGGCCCTTCTTTGCGGCCTTGATGAATGAAGCCTGGGTCCGGCCCTTGCCTGAAGAGATGCCGGAGAACTACCTCGCGGTTGAGGACGGCTGCTATTGGTGACGCATAGCGGACTCATGCAAACAAGCTGGCGAAGCGGCATGGGAATCGAACCCACCCTGGACGGGACTACCGCCCAACACCGGTTTTGAAGACCGGGCCGGCCACCAGACCGAATGCCGCTCCGCGCGTGGAGAGGTACTGCTCCTTGCGCGGTCTATCTTACCCTGTGGATGCGAAGCTGCCGCCAGGAGGCTAGCGGGTTCTCTCGAGCGCTTCCCTGACGGTTTGGGCCAGCTTCTCGGCGGTGAAGGGCTTCTGCAGGAAACCGACGCCTTCTTCGATCCGACCCCCGTGCACGATGGAAGATCAAGAACGCCAAGAACGAGCCGTCGGCAGTGGGCAAGACAAACGAAGTGAACTCAGCCGGGAAGAAGCTGCCATCCTTGCGCACGCAGGTAGCCTCGGCCGAAACCTGTCCCGTGCTCGCAAGATGCTCGACGGCGTGCTCAAGCTCGGAGCCCGCCACGGTCACCCCTTGTCGCCCGACGGCGCAGATCTCTTCCTTGCTCATCGCGAGCAGGGAGCACGCGACGGGGTTGGCGTCGAGGATTGCGCCGCTAGGCCCGATCAGGAGGATACCGTCAAGGCTGCGCTCGAAGAGGGGGCGGTAGATCTCCTCGTGGTGCGGATGGCGGATCGCGCCCTGGCTCGAGCTCTCTGCGCCGGAAGACCTAGGTTCTCTGACATGATCGACGGGCACGACCAACCTTTCCGACATGAGTGCTGCGGCCGAAAACGCCCTGCTACCGGCGGCGGCGGCGCAGCCGCCGCGCCTCCCCCACCCGGAGCGTCAGACCTTCCGAGTCCATGTGCTCCAGCAGCGCCTGGGCGTAGCGCCGGGAGGTGCCGAGCAGATCGCGCGCCTCGGCGAGAGTCAGCTGACCGGCCTGCTCCATGGCGACCGTGAGCCGGCCCATCAGCGAGTCGAGCCGCTCCGGCGGGTAGTAGAGATCCTCGCCCACCTTTACCAGGCGACGTTGGCGCACCAGAGCGTCCACCATCTTCTGCGCGTCGCGCGGAGCGAGTCCCGCGGACTCGGCCGCGGCCGCGACCGTAGGACTCGCCGCGGCGCCGGCCTCACCGCCGCCGGTATCGAACTCGGCCAGCAGCCGGTCGATCGTCTCGCTCTGGGCGCCGCCCCCGGTCTCGCTGGCGTCCGCACGGCGGTAGCCGTGGTCGGTGCGCACCACTTCACCGGAGGATTGCAGGCGGTCGAGCGCAGCGTCGAGCGCCGGGGCTTCCTTCCCGCCGGCCAGCTCGCGCCGCAGCTCTCCGAGCGTGAGGTACGGGTTCAGCGGGTCGGCGGCAGCCCGCGCGAGCAGCGCTTCCAACGCGGCTTCGCCGAGCACGAGCAGCGAGGGCGCGTCGAACAGGCGGGTGTTCGGCCCGGTGCCCACGCCAGGGGCCGCCGACGGGGCAGGCAGGGCGCGGCCGTCGGCCAGCAGGCCGGCGACTGCCGCGCGGACCACCTGGGCATCGAACCGCCAGAGGTAAGGACTCGTCGCCAGTCTGCGGCGCGACAGGTCCAACGGGAAGGCTTCTTCCAGCAGAAGGGACGCGACAGCGTCAGCCGGTCCTTTCTCGAGCAAACCCAACCGCTGGTGCCAGCGCGGGCCCGTCCCATGCTTGTGCGGCGCGGGGTCGATCACGCGGCCCCCGCCGATGGTCGTCACGGGAGTGACCGACCGCAGGATGAACTGGTCTCCCGGATACACGAGGGCCCTCTCCTCGAATCGCACCTGTGCGTAGCAGGACTCGCCCGGAGACAGCGACTCGCTGTCTGCCAGTACGACCTTGGCCAGGATCTCGGCGGTCCCATGGTCCACTCGAGCTCGGCTCACCCGGGACAGGGGACCGGCAGCGTCTTTCAGGAGAGATATCCGCACGTCGGCCAGATACGTCGGCGCGATCGCCGGGTCCTTGACCACCCATTGACCACGGGAGATCTCGTCTCGATCCACGCCGGTCAAGTTGAGCGCGACTCTCTGCCCGCCCGTGGCCACGGTCACGTCGCGGTCGTGGACCTCCACGCTTCGCACACGCATTTGCTCGAGATCGGTTCCAGGAGTGGCGGGAAGGATCGTCACCACGTCCCCGGAAGTGAGCTCCCCCGACCAAAGAGTCCCAGTCACGATGGTACCGGCTCCCTTGAGGGAGAACACCCGGTCCACGGGCATGCGCGTGGCGGGATAGGCAAGGCGAGGCGGCACTTGGTCCGCAAGACGGTCTAGCGTTGTCACGAGCTCCTCGAGGCCCTGGCCCGTGACGCCGCTCACGGCTACCACTGGGGTATTCGTGTAGCGGGTGGTGCCCAGGAGGTCCTCGATGTCCGCCCGAGCCAACTCCGCGAGGTCCGGATCGACCGTGTCGATCTTGGTGAGCGCTACCAATCCAGTGGGGATCCCCAGCAGCTCGATGATCCGGAGGTGCTCGCGCGTCTGAGGCATCACGCCGTCGTCGGCGGCGACCAC